>JAPLAW010000051.1 GCA_026393075.1 Actinomycetota bacterium
CGACCAGTAACCGCTGCAAGCGGCATTCCGCCAGCAATACCTTTTGCGGTAATGATCATGTCTGGAACTACATTTTCGTGTTCAACTGCAAACATATTTCCGGTACGGGCAAAACCTGTTTGAACTTCATCGGCAATAAAAATGATGCCGTTTTCAGAGCAATACTTTGAAAGCCCAGGCAAGAAACCCTTAGGTGGAACGATAAATCCACCTTCGCCTTGAATAGGTTCGATCATGATTGCTGCAACGTTATGTGCACCAATCTCTTTTTCAATCTTATGTGCAACTTCTTCTAGTGCATCTGCTGTGATCGTTGCTTTATCGCCCAACCAACGAAGTTCGTATGGCATTGGCATTCGATAGATCTCGCTGGCAAATGGACCGAAACCTTCTTTGTATGGCATGTTCTTGGCAGTTAGCGCCATCGTTAAATTTGTGCGACCGTGATAAGCGTGTTCGAAAACTACAATTGCTTGACGCTTGGTTGCATGACGCGCAATCTTTACCGCGTTCTCAACAGCTTCAGCACCTGAGTTAACTAATACTGATTTCTTCTTATGGGTACCTGGCGTATGCGCATTTAATTTTGCGCAAACATCGATGTAACCTTGGTAAGGCGCAACGGTAAAACAGGTATGTGAAAAAGCTTGAACTTGTTCAATCACGCGATCAATAACGCGCTGTGCGCTGTTACCAACATTGTTTACGCCGATACCTGCAGCCATGTCGATGATCTGATTGCCATCTAGGTCAACCAGAATTGCACCACCAGTACTTGCAATTACTGCCGGAAATGCGATTCCCAATCCGCCTGAAACTTCTTCGCTACGTCGCTGAATCTCCGCCTTAGATTTTGGTCCAGGAATCTCTGTAACCAAGAGGCGTTGCTGATGAACTGAAGTAAGTACGGTCATGAGTAAAGTCTAAGGCCATATTTCCGATCGGGGCGCCTAGAAGTTAGGCTTGCGGCTATGACCTACCTCAAAGCGCTGCGCGAAGATGCTCCGCTCTTAGATGCCTACCTACGTTACTTCGAAGTAACTCGAACTCCGTTCACGATCCCAGGTCATAAGCAGCGTGCGAGCAAACTTGATTTAGGTTTAGGCGCAGTGGTTGATGGCGATACACCACTCTACGGTGGCTTAGATGAAATTAAATTAACCAACCAAACCTTAAAGAGCGCTGAATCGCTAGCCGCTAAATTATGGGGTGGCGACTACGCACGATTTTCAACTGGCGGTTCAACTCATGTTAACCAAGCAGTCATCTTGGCGCTCGGCAAACCTGGCGACAAGATTGCAGTTGCTCGCACTGCGCACCGCTCAGTTTTAAGTGCTTTGGTGTTAGCGGGACTCGAACCAATTTGGTTAGCTCCCGAAATTGATGCGGCAACTGGTGTGCCAACCGGGATTCCACTTTCTGAACTAGAGCGAGTACTACCGCAAAAACCAATCGCTTTGCTACTAACTGAACCTGGTTATCTAGGGACTATTTCGCAATTGCCTCAGTTAATTGGTAAAGCCCACGCACATAAAATCCCCGTAGTTATTGATGCTGCATGGGGTGCTCACTTTGGTTTCCATAATGATTTACCTAAGCATGTACTGCAACTTGGTGCAGATGCCTTAATAACTAGCACCCATAAAGCCTTACCCGGATTTAGCGCCTCAGCACTTTTAGTGGCTCGTGGAGAATATTTAAATTTAGATCGATTGGAACAAAGTTTTGAAACAACTCACACAACTTCACCTGCTGGCGCACCGCTTGCATCCATCGATGGTTGCCGCGCACTTCTGCAACATCGCGGCGAAGAATTACTGGGTCAATTACTTGAGAACGTCGCAAAGTTTAAAGCAGAAATTTCAGCTAACTTCGACCGCCCCATCTTCTTATCCCCCAGTGATTTCGCTACTGGTCGCTTTGATCCAGTGAAGATTGTGCTTAGAGCTAATCAACTTGGGACTTCTGGCGTGGAAATTGAAAATGAGTTACTAAAAGCAAATATTCGGGTCGAGATGGCTGACCGTGACACCGTAGTTTTCTTGGCTACCTTGGCCGATGATGCGGAAAGTTTTGCTGAACTAAATAATTCGCTACTCCCAATTCTGCAGAAGCTAGCTAGCGCGCCTCGTGAGTCAGCAACAGCGCTAAGTTGGTCGGTAGTTCCGCAGATTGCTCTTTCAATGCGCGATGCCTACTTTGCCGATACCGAAATGATCGCGGCCCAAAGCGCTGAAGGTCGCATCTCGGCAGATTTAATTGCGCCTTACCCGCCAGGGGTCGCAGTAGTTGCGCCAGGTGAAGTGTTAACCAAAGAGATTTTAACTGGCTTAGCTGCAAATAAAGCAGCTGGCGTGCGAATTGCTTATGCAACTGACCCAACACTTCAGAGTTATCGCGTAGTTAAATCAAGTTAACTGACTTCAATAGCAAGTGATAGAAAGTCATATCAGCCCAAGAAAACCACTCTCGAGTAAAAATTCGGGGATTATCCATTCCCACTGATTCATGCATTTGATTCGTCCCAGCGTGACTTAATTCCAGCAACTTTAGGCACACTTCTATTTCTCTTTCTAAGGTACTAGTTATTCCCTGCATCGCAATCCCGAGCGGCCAAACTTGATTTTCAGGCGTGTGCTGAGAACCCAAGCCAGTCAGAACTTCGCCACTATAAAAATATGGATTACTTGAACTCAGGATAAATTCGCGAGTATTCAAGTAAATCGGATCTAACTCTGAACAGACTCCTAAGTACGGCAGAGATAGCAAACTAGGGATATTTGCATCGTCTTGAAGTAAGTAGTTTCCTAGCCCATCACATTCATAAGCAAATATCTGCTTACCTTCAAACTCGACTAGGCCAAATTTTTCTATCCCTGTCTTGATTTCACCACTTATTTTCAGCGCTCGATCTTTGCCAGCTTGATCAGAAAACACTTCATCTGGCAGTTCGGCTAATTGCTCTAGAACCTTTGCCATATGAGCATTAGCCGGAATTAGATATCCAAACTTGCAGGCATCATCACTTGGTCTAAACCCACTCCAGATCATCCCCGTATAGGCAACTGGTGATCCATAACCACCATGACTTAAGAAGTCAAAATCTCGGACATCTTTACGCTCAAATCTATATGTGTTCGGATCATGGTTCTGTTCACGTTCCAACAAATCCAAAATAACTTTTGTCGCATCATTAAATCGCTCTGTGAATTGGTTGGTAAAGCCACTTACAAGATAAAGCCTGATGGCCAAATCTAAGACAGCTGCTAGGGAATCTAATTCAAACTTACGTTCAAAAACCCACGGACTCTGATCTGGAAAATCTTTATGCCAACAATTTCCATCTGGGGTCGGATTAAATGCATTGGCAAAAGGATCGGTAAGGACAAATTCGATTTGTCGTTTTGAAACATCAGCAATTAATTGCGCCACTTCTAAATCATTTGCTGCAGCAAGCAATGGTCTTACTTGCCAAGTTGAATCCCGCAACCACATAGCTGGAATATCTCCGGTTATAACGAAGATCGATCCATCAGCGGATCTGGTTAGTGTGCTGGAAAAAAGCCGTTCGATTGCGCCTTCCGCTATCTTGTACCTAGCCTCAGATACCTTGCTTTTGAGAATTTGTAGTGATTTTGTTATCGCTGGAGGTATTTGCAGGCCTGTTACATGCATGCCCCAATGGTAGTTTATTTGAATGAGCGAAGTAATTGGACATGCAAATGTCCGTTCAGCCGCAAGAGACACTGAGAATTATTCATCTGATTTACAAGGTGATCGCGACGTGCGTACCTACCGGCAAATTCCGCTTGAAGTTGACCCGCCGAGACATCATTTATTCCGGACCGCATTAAGCCCACTTTTTGTAAAACCAAAAATCGAAAAAATGATTCCAGAATTTGAATCAATTGCCGAGGAACTAATCGCCGCATTCGTTAAAAAAGGTGGCGGCGATATCGTCGCTGAGATTGCGCTACCGATGGTTGGACACTGCTTAGGGGTTATCTATAACCGCCCACAAGATCTATCAGAATGGCTCTCTTGGGGCTCTGATGTCTGGATAACCACGCCAACAGGTCGAAGCGGTCAACACTTAGATAGATACTTGAAATCTGTATTTGATGAAGCTGAAAATTCCGATGAAGAAAATGCCTGGACTTTTATTTCTCAGTTAAAACTTGATGGTGAACCAATAACACGTACCGAGATGTATGGAATAGCAAATGTGCTTTTGGCTGGTGGCCGTGACACAGTAGTTAAATTAATGACTGGAATGATTTGGCATTTAGCTAATTCACCTGCTGATCGAGAATTCTTAAAAACAAATCCAGATAAGTTGGGCAAAGCAATTCATGAAGTTTTGCGATTCTTATCTCCATTGCCTCGAATGGAACGTGTCCCTGCTCATGTTCTCGCAAAGCCTGAAGAATTGCGCGACCCCAAGGATTACGATCACTTGAGTTTTGTCTCTGGAAACTTTGATGAATTAGTTTTCAGCGAGCCAGATAAAATCGACATCCATCGAGAGCGAAATCCACACTTATCTTTCGGGTTTGGCCCTCATACTTGTATTGGGAATCATGTAGCTGAAGTAGAAACTGCAGCACTTATAACAATTTTCTTACGTCAAGTTAAGGATTGGGAAATCTTGCCAGAGTCAGAAATTTCTTTTGACACCATTGGAAAGTATCAATACCCAGGTCGTTTTCATTCACTTAAAGTTAAGTGCAAGTAACTCTTAAAGACCAGAGTAGGTGTGCTTTCCAGTTCCCCAGACATTTACATAAACGTAATTGAAGAGGAATGTTGATCCGGCTAATAAACATAGCCAAGCTGCACGGCGACCACGCCAGCCCACAGTTACCCGGGCATGTAGATATGCGGCATAAGCAACCCAAGTAATGAAGGCCCAAGTTTCTTTTGGATCCCAGCCCCAGTAACGACCCCATGCGCTTTCGGCCCAAATTGCACCTGCGATGACCGAGAAAGTCCAGAGTGGAAATACAAATGCAACTAATCGATATGAGAGTTGATCGAGAGCATCAAGTGACGGAAGTCGTTGCGCCCAAACTTTGCGTGGCCCTTTAGTTTCCATATTGTCTAAGTAGAGATAAGCCGCAGCAATAACATTAGCGAGTAGAAATACGCCGCCTGAGATAATCGCAGTTGAAACGTGAATTACTAGCCAAGTTGATTTCAGCGCTGGAACCAGCGGTGCACTTGGTCGATAAAGCAAGGTAATAGCAGTTCCCAAAGTTAGTAATACTGAGAATGAAACCAAAACACCGAGCCAGCGAAGATCATATTTACGCAACGCAAATAGATAAGCACCAGTAAATGCTAGAGCTCCGGTAATTGAGAACTCATACATGTTGCCCCAAGGCACTCGACTGGCAGATATTCCTCGAGCTATAACGCCTAATAAAAGAAAAATGAAACCAAGAATCATCATGGCAGTTGCAATGCGCATTGCTTTCTGAGTTCGCGAATTATCAAAAGTTTTGGCAACCAGATTGCCTTGGGTTTCAGCAGAAGCTATTGGAGTTCGGACCGCCCAAGCGGTTTCATATGCATGACCAAAGAAAGCAAGAGTAAAGAGAGCCATTGCTGAGTAGATTGCGTAATTGGAGATGTACGCCCAATCTTGTGCTGACATTTAGTTACCTTTCAACTTTGCTACAAAGTCCGACATCTCAATTGCTAACCCAGGTGCGCCATTCTTAGCTAAGCCAGCAACTTGAACTTCACCGGCTGATACTCGAATCCAGATTCGTCGACGTCTCGTAAAGAGCGAAGCCAGTAAACCAAGGATCGCAACTATGCCACCGATTAAAGAATAACTCTTGCCGGGATCGCTTACTATCTGCAGGTTTACCCAAGGCACCACATCTTCAAAAGTGATTGTGCCTTCGCTAAATTTCAGGAACTCCCCAGGTTTCAAGGAGCTGAGCGAAATTTGTTTCATCTTAGAAGTATCAATCCGGTAAACCGATTGAGGTACTCCGCTATCTAAACCTAGATCGCCTTGCCAGATCGAGAAGAGCAATTTGGGATCAAGTAACTCAGGAAATACTGAAATAGCACCTTGATTTGTGCTGCGCTCGTAAGTTGGCACGAATGAAGATACAAAGCCTAATTGTGGATCGCCATCAGGAACTTTGATCGCACCAATTGATCTTAAATTTCCATCTTGCGGCAAGAATGGAACTGGCCCTTGAAAAGTTACATTGCCCTGTTTGTCTTGCACGGTAACTATTGGGGAATATCCATTTGCTTGTAAATAAACGCGAGTGCTTCCGAAGGTAATGGGACTATTTACTTTGACCACTTGCTGTTTAGGCGTAGCGCCAGGTTCGGCAACTGTTGTGACGTAAAGCGTGTAATCCTCTGGCGCACTTGTCAAAGTGTTGTACTTCGCAACAAATTTATCTACTTTGATCGTAAATGGTGGTAGCGAATTCTCTTTACTGATTTGGCCAAAACTAATGGTGTCATAAGAAGTAGCGTTATTAACAAAACGTTCGCCTTGACTCAAAATCGCACTTCCCCGAACTCCAAATAGTCCACCGATTAAAACTCCTACCAAGATTAGGATTAGAGAAATATGGAAGAAGAGATTTCCAGTTTCCCGTAAATAACCTTTTTCGGCTGCAATACTCTCTTCACTTTCTAGAACTCGAAAGCGTTTTGCCCTCAACCAAGCCTTGGCAATTTCTAATTCATTGCCATTAGCTGACCATGACTGAAAATGTTCCATGCGTGCCAAGTTCTTAGGAGTCTTCGGTGGCAAAGCACGAGTTGCCTGTAAATGTTCAAACGACCTCGGCAATACACATCCGATTAGCGAGATGAAGAGCAAGATGTAGATCGCACTGAACCAAGGTGATGAATAAACGTCAAAGAGTGAAAAACGCTCAAACCAGATGGCTAGCGTTCTATGCTTTTCAAAATAGTCAGATACTGCCATTGGATTCTGGGCATTCTGTGGAATCAAGGAGCCCGGAATCGCCACTAAAGCAAGCAATAGCAGTAGTACAAGGGCCGTGCGCATGCTGGTTAACTGGCGCCAGAAGTATCTGACTAACCCGATCGCACCTAGTTCCGGAATCTGAGTTTCATCGCTCATTAGATCACCGGCACAAAGTCTGAAATCATCGAGCGAAGTGAAATCATCAAATCGCTCCAGAGCCCAAGTAATTGAAGCGTTCCAATCAAGATTAAGAAGATTCCGCCGATTAGTGAAATTAGCTTTCCGTTACGAACTAACAATTTGCGCAGTTTCTCAGAGCGATCTAAGAACAACCCGGAAAGAATAAATGGCAGACCTAGCCCAACGCAGTAGCTAATTGATAAGAGCGCACCCCGTAGTGCTGAACTTTCTTGTAGAGCTAAAGTTTGAACTGCGGCAAGTGCTGGTCCGATGCAAGGAGTCCAGCTAACTCCGAAAGCAAAACCAAGTAATGGCGCACCGATCAATCCACCGAAAGCCGAACTCTTTAAATGCAGCGTAGGCATCATTGGGAATTTGCCTAAGAAAATGAGGCCCATCAATATTGTTACCACGCCAAGAAACTGCGTTATTCCAGTTTCGTGTTCGGTAATGCGCGAGCCAATGGTGCCAAAAAGCGCACCATATAGAACAAAGGGGGTTGAAAAACCTAATACAAAAAGTGAAGAGCCAAATAAAATTCGGCCACGGCTTGAACTAAAGCCCGCTGCGTAGGAAATGTATCCGGGTACTAATGGAAGAACGCAAGGAGATAAGAATGAAAGTAAGCCAGCGAGCGCTGCCACAGGGAGTGCAATAATTAAATACCCGGAGAAAATCTGCTCCACTACAAAATTTCTCATTCGGCGGTCAGCCGTTCTATCAAATTACTTAAGCCGGCCACTGTTGCGGGACCAGAGATGCGAGCAGCTACCCGCCCTTGCTTATCTATAACGACAGTCGTAGGAATTGCATTTGCGGGCAAGGTATTGCGAAAACCCAGCAGCAACGAATCATCAATGAAATTAGGGTATGGAACGGCTAATTGACGGGCAAAAACCTCAGCATTAGCCAAGTTATCTCGCGTCAGAATTCCCATAAATTGAACATCTTTGTACTTTTGAGAGAGCGAATTCAACGTGGGAATTTCAGCCCGACAAGGTGAACACCATGATGCCCAAACATTTAAAACTGCAATCTGGTTCCCTGCAAAATTAAATCTAGTTCCATACAAAGTATCGCCACTTAGTTTTGGTGCCATTTGACGATCAGCAGCTGAAATAAAAGTTACAGCGCCATCTCCAGAGATATAACTCTCTTGGGCAATTGAACTCCCGCCATTTCCGCAGCTAGTTAGAAGAAGTGCACTAACTGCTACAAGAACTAATCGGCGTGAGTTGCGAATCATTTTTTCGGTGGCAACAAGTGTTTCGCTGGTTCGGAGTATGAAAGACCTGAAATTAAACCTGAATCGTCGAAGTGGACACTGGTAACCGAAGCTAACGAACATTCACGTTTGCGCGGATCATGAATCAAGCGACGTCCTTCAATGGCACTTCTTAAAATCCAAATTGGAAGTTGATGCGAGACGCAAATTGCATCTTTACCGTTTGCAGCTTTATTAGCAGCGAATATTGCTGCCAACATTCGCGCGATCTGCTCGTCGTAAGGTTCGCCCCAAGATGGTTTCCAAGGGTTATATAGATGACGCCATGCTGAAGGATGCTTAAGAACGCCATCGCCAATTCCAAATGGCTTACCTTCAAAAATATTCGCGGCTTCGATTAAACGTTCATCTGTTGTGATTGAAATGTTGTGTGCTGCGGCAATTGGGGCTGCAGTCTCTTGGGCTCTTTGTAGCGGTGAAACATGCAAAGCGCCCAAATCAATTGCCTTTGCCCACTCACCTAGAGTGCTAGCCATTGCTTGGCCGCGCTCTGATAATCGCCAACCAGGTTGACGGCCATACAGAATTTTCTGAGGATTCTCTACCTCGCCGTGGCGAATCACATGAACAGTTGGAGTCATGCGCTAAGCATAAAGCGTCGGATTTAGAGTTCTCTCGCTAAGGTAGTGACATGGCACTCACCCAAAAGCGAGCGGCCTTTTTCGATGTAGATAACACCTTGATCCACGGATCATCACTCTACTTTCTCGGAAGAGGCATGTATCAGCGAGGTTTCTTCACCAAAGCTGACATTTCGCGCTTCGTCTTAGCCAACCTGAGATTTCGCTTAACTGGCAAAGAAAATAAAGAAGAAATTATTAAATTTCAAAATGCCGCAACTGATTTTATTGGTGGCCATGGAGTTGCTGAAATTGAGGCAATCGGTCAGGAAATTTATGATGAATTCGTATCGCCCGCACTTTGGCAAGGAACGATAGATATCGCCGGTTCGCATTTAGCAAATGGCGAAGAAGTATGGCTAGTTACTGCAGCCCCGGAAGATATGGCAATTCTCATTGCAAATCGGTTAGGTTTTACTGGCGCACTAGGTAGCAAAGCAACCATCAAAGATGGAAAATACACCGGAACTTTAGAAGGTAATTTGTTGCACGGTGCCGAAAAAGCTGTTGCCATTAAAAAATTAGCAGAAGAACGTGATTTTGATCTATCTCAGTGTTACTCGTACTCAGATAGCCATAATGATTTACCGTTGCTTCGAGCCGTAGGAAAACCAAATGCAATTAACCCTGATGCCATATTGCAATTACGAGCGATGAGTGAAGGTTGGCCAATTCATGAATTTCGCCGAGGCCGTAAATTTAGCCAAATTTTTGGGCCGCTGGTTAGCCGATTGGCAGCCGGTCTAACTTGGTTGCGCCCTCGTAAATCTCGCTAGCCCGGAACCTTGAATAGGCGGATCGCCCTTCCTTCCACTAATGTAGGGCGGTTATGGAAATTCGCTCATTTACTGATTATCTGCGCTCGCTAGACGATGCCGGTTTATCTGAGCTTTTTGCTGCTCGCCCCGATTTAGTTTCCCCAGTTCCGCCAGATTTAGCATCCCTTGCAGTGCGGGCATCATCAT
>JAPLAW010000012.1 GCA_026393075.1 Actinomycetota bacterium
TTTGCGGGCCTATAGCTCAGCCTGGTTAGAGCGCTTCCCTGATAAGGAAGAGGTCGATGGTTCGAGTCCATCTAGGCCCACCCCCCGCTCAACACGGGGACCTAGCTCAATTGGTAGAGCACCGCCTTTGCAAGGCGGGGGTTAGGGGTTCGATTCCCCTGGTCTCCACTCAAGTAACACTTTTTCGCACCCATTTATAAAAACTGAAAAGGAAAAATAAAATGACAACAGCAACACTGCACACAACTATGGGCGACATTATTGTTGAACTTTTTCCTGATCACGCACCAAAGACAGTTGCTAACTTTGTTGAACTTGCGACAGGTGCACGCGAATGGGTTGACCCACGCACTGGCGAAAAATCAACTGCCAATCTTTACGACGGCACAGTTTTTCACCGCGTTATCGATGGTTTCATGATCCAAGGTGGCGACCCGCTAGGCCAAGGCACTGGCGGCCCAGGTTACAAGTTTGCTGATGAATTCCACGGCGAATTAACTTTTGATCGCCCCTACATTCTTGCGATGGCTAACTCCGGCCCAGGTACTAATGGCTCACAATTTTTCATCACGGTTGCACCAACTACTTGGTTGAACCGCAAACACAGCATCTTTGGTGAAGTTAAAGATGCTGCCAGCCAAGTGATTGTAGATGCGATTGGAACAACAAAGACTGGTGCGCAAGATCGCCCAGTTACACCAATTAAAATCAATTCAATAACAGTCGCTTAATTAACTAAGAACTGTTTTTAAAAACTAGCGTGTTAAATAAACGCACTGCAACAAATGCATTAATTTTAATTATTTGTGCAGCTTATTTAGCGCAGCAATTACTTCCCGATTTACAACTTCAACTGTTGTTACCTGGCCGAAATTATTTACAATACAGCAACGAGTGGTATCGATTAATTACAGTGGCGCTAACTCACGGTGGATTAATGCATCTTGGATTTAATATGTACTCACTTTACATATTAGGAACGCCAATTGAATACACATATGGAAAAAACAAATTCTTAATTATTTTCACAGTTTCACTTTTAACTGGCTCACTTGCTTCAGTATTTCTAAATACCTCTAATCACGCTTCAGTCGGAGCATCAGGGGCAATCTTTGGGTTATTCGGAGCTTTCTTAATTGTGGGCAAAACTATCGGAGCCAACGTTCGTGAAATAGCCATAATTATTGGCTTGAACTTCTTACTCGGATTTATCCTGGGTGGCGTCGACTGGCGGGCACACCTTGGTGGATTATTAGGCGGGGCGCTAGTTGCCCAACTTGTGTTGGCCCGCCGCCGCTAGTTCTCAAACTAATCCTTAGCGCGACCTAATTACATGGCTGTAATTCTCCACATCTGTGGAGATCCTTGTGGATAACTAGCTAGAAAAGTGAAATTAACGCCACTTGGTGGCTAAAGAGAAGCCAAAAGCGATAAATGAGAAGCCAACCAACATATTCCAGGCCCCAATATTAGGAATTGGGAAACGGGTCTGGCTTACATAGAAAGTCACGATCCAGAAAAGGCCGACCAAGAACGAGCCAACCATTGTTGGAGCTAGCCATTTTGGGCTCTCAAGCGGGCCGTGCGGAGCATGGTCAACGACTTCTTGAACGTGAGCATGCTGCTCTTGAACTTTCTTACGCAATTTGGACTTAGGCATGTCGCCAAGGGTAACAGGGCAGGGAAAAATATCAACCGCGTCAACGCTGTGAGTAGGCCAGAATTTTTTAACTTGGTGCAGTACTTAGGCCAACTTGGCGCCGAAACCACCGTTGTTAGAAATGATGAAATTTCAGTTGAAGCGGCTATTGGTTACGACGGAGTCTTGATTTCACCCGGACCTGGAACTCCAGAATCTGCCGGCATAAGTATTCCAATGATCAAATTTTGCGCCGAGAAAAAGATTCCATTATTCGGAGTTTGTTTAGGACATCAAGCAATCGGTGTTGCATTCGGTGCAACCGTTTCACGCGCACCCGAATTAATGCACGGAAAAACTTCCGAGATAATTCATAACCGCGAAGGCGTGTTTGCTAATTTACCTTCACCGTTTACGGCAACTCGTTATCACTCATTAGCTATTGAACGTGCAACCGTGCCAAGTGAATTACAAATTACTGGTGAAACCGAAGGCGGCATTGTGATGTCTGTTCGTCACAAGTCGCTTCCAATTGAAGGCGTGCAGTTCCATCCAGAATCAGTTTTAACTGAACACGGTCATGCGATGTTAGCTAATTGGTTAACCGAGTGCGGCGATAAAAATGCGCAAGCTAAAGCAGTTGGTTTATCGCCAGTTATTGGAACTCGTGGCTAATTCAACAATTTCTTAGGGCGCTTTATTAATTGTAATTGTTACTGATTCACCAATCGTGCGAGTTGCACCGGCTTCTGGGAATTGACGAATTACTACCCCAATTGCTTGGGCAGAATCGTAATCATTAAATTCCTTAATTAAGAAATTAGAATTAATTAAAATAGCGCGAGCTTGAATAGCTTCAACACCAATCAAATTAGGAATCTCAACCTGACCATTTGCGATCGTTAAAACCACACCAGTACCAGCTGTAACGGTTGAACCCATTTCTGGAGTGACAGCTAAAACTGTTCCTTGTGGTTTATCCGAAGGTGAAACTTCGGTTCGAGCCACAACTAAACCAACCGAGGTAAGCACAGCACGGGCATCACCAAGTGATAAACCAATTAACCCATCAGGGATCATCGCATCACCTGGGCCATCAGAGATAGTGATTACTACAGCTGAGCCCTTTTTAGCTTGCGCAGATGCAACTGGAATCTGATTAGAAACTCGATCAACTGGAATCTGCGGGTCATGTGCGCGTTGCACAGTAATCACATAATCACCTAGCTGCGCTTTTGCTTCAGCCTCAGTTAAGCCAATTACATTTGGCACAGAATTAGAAGGGCCGCTCGTGGTTCCAGTATTCGATAAATTCAAACCAAAGAGAGCTGCTCCGCTAACTATTAGTACGCCAATCAAACCGAACAGTAAAGTTTTACGAGTGATCGGTTTGCGAGCAATTTTAGCCTTAACAACTTGACCACTATGAATACGAAATAAATCATCGAGCATAAGCCCAGCACTTTGATAACGATCTACCAGGCGCTTAGCTAGCGCAACCGAAAGCATTACATCAATACCTTCCGGCAAACCGGGCAAAACTGAACTTGGTAAAGGAAATTCGCCAGATACATGTTGATAAGCAATCGATACTGGTGTGTCACCTGTAAATGGTGGTTGACCAGTCATTACTTCGTATAACAAACAGCCGGCCGAATAAATATCACTTCGAGCATCTGCAACTTCGCCAACAGCTTGTTCAGGTGAAAGATATTGTGCAGTTCCAACTACATTCCAAGTATTGGTAAGCGTTGCTGCTAAATCATCAAGTGCGCGAGCAATACCGAAATCCATAACTTTGACATCACCTTTATCGGTGATCATTACGTTTGCTGGCTTAATATCTCGGTGCACAATGCCGCGTTCATGCGAGTAATCCAGCGCCGCCAAAATTCCTTCGCCAATTTCCAAAGCGCGATCAAGTGGTAAGCGCTCACCGGCGCGAATAATCTCACGCAAAGTTTTTCCAGAAACTAACTCCATAACAATATAAGGAGCAGGATCTTCGCCAGAGTCATAAACGGCAACAATGCCTGGATGGTTTAAACCTGCAGCAGCCAGTGCTTCTTTACGGAATCTCGTTACAAACGAAGGATCTTTTGCTAAATCAGAGCGCAGAATTTTTACCGCAACTTTTCGCGACAACCGTTCATCTTTTGCTTCAAAAACATCGGCCATTCCGCCAGTACCGATCATGTCACCAAGTCGGTAGCGCCCGCCTAATAGTTGGCTCATTTACTAGCCCCGTGTAGTTCGGTCTCAACCGTTAAATCTGTCGCGATATCGGCGACAATAACTGTGACGTTATCGGGTGCATCGTTTACATAGGTCGCATCAACTAAGGCAGAAACGGCATCTTCGCGCTTGCTTTTCTTAAGTAATGACTTGATTTCCTTACTTGTTAGCACACTGCTTAACCCATCACTACAAAGTAAGTAGCGATCGCCGGCTTTGCGTTCATAAACCACTAATACTGGGTCAAGATTTCCAGAGCCCATTAATACTTGAGTAAGTAGTGAGCGCTGCGGATGATCATTAGCTTCGGCAATTGTTAACTTTCCTTGATCAATTAACTCTTGAAGCACAGTGTGATCAAGACTTAATTGCTCTAGTTCACCATCGCGCAAACGATATGCGCGGGAGTCACCAATATGCATTAACGCAATGCGATCTTCGTGCAACAACAAGGCAGTCAAGGTAGTTCCCATTCCCCGAAGTTCTGGATCATCATTTGCAACGCGAGCAATCTCTAAATCAATATCTACCATTGCTTGTGCCAGCAAATCTTCAATCGAGTCAGCATCAATATGAATACTTTGTGAAATTGGGATTAACTTCGTTAACTCTTTAATTGCAATCGCAGAAGCTACTTCGCCGCCCGCGTGTCCACCCATTCCATCGGCCACAGCGATTAAGTTTGCAGATGTGATCGCAGAGTCCTCGTTACCAGATCGACGCAGGCCAATAGCCGAACGCGCGGCAAGTGCGAATACCGGTTGGCTCATGTGTCTTAGCCTAACGCTGATCGCTAAGTGATCAATGCCTAGACCACTCATTTATGCGCATCGTGGATCCTCATTTGATCATCCAGAAAATACCCGTGCTGCATTTATGGCGGCGATCGCCGATGGCGCCGATGGTTTTGAATGTGACTTAAGGCTGACCAAAGATAATCAGGTAATTATTTGGCACGATTCAAATATGTTGCGAATGGCTAACCACAAAGCGGTAGTAGCTCACACCGAATACCCAGAGTTGAAAGAAATTTATCCAGATTTAATGTTATTAACTGAACTCCTTGAGATTGCCAGCGAACATAAGAAAGCTTTGGCGTTAGAGACAAAGCACCCAGTTCCATCAGGCAACGAAGTAGAGAATAAAATCATAGAGCTAGTAAAACCATATAAGGATTTAGATATCGCACTCTTAAGTTTTAGTTGGCTCGCAATAGAAAAAGTAGTCAAACTAGAAAATGGTATCGAAACAGTTGCGCTAGTAAATGCGCTAAACGCACCCGTTATGAATCGCTTTTCTTCAGCTAAATCAGTTGCGCCAAGTATTGAAGAAATCAGAGACCACCCTGAATTAGTGGCTAAATATCAAAGTGAAGGAAAACGGGTTTTTGTTTGGACGGTAAATGAAGTAATTGATCTAAAACTATGTGCCCAGCTAGGTGTTGACGTTGTAATTACAGATATGCCGGCGCGAGCAGTAAGTGAGCTCGGGTATCCTTAACCAGTGAGCACATACGCCTATCTCGGTCCAGCAGCGACCTTTACTGAGGCGGCGTTAAAGAAAATTACTGGCTCTTCTGATCAACTTATTCCATATGCCAATGTGACCGCAGCTTTAAATGCGGTTCGCAATAATGAAGCCGAATTTGCGCTAGTACCAATTGAAAATTCAGTCGAAGGTGTTGTTGCCCGTACGTTAGATGAATTAGCAACAGGTGATCCACTGGTAATTGCTGGCGAAGTTACTCTGCCAGTTTCATTTGCATTCATGGTTAAACCAGGAACTAAAGAGATTAAGCGAATTGCCACCCACCCTCATGCCGAAGCGCAATGTCGCACCTACATTGCCACCAACTATCCGCACGCTGAAGTTGTTGCAACAAATTCAACTGCCGCAGCTGCCGAAGCACTTAACCGCGGCGAGTTCGATGCCGCAATTGCATCCGCTATTGCCGCCGAACACTATGGCTTAGAGATAGTTGCTGAAAATATTGGCGATAACAACGGCGCAGTAACTCGCTTCGTTCTAGTCTCTAAACCTGGCGAGCTAACCAAACCGACCGGGCACGACCGAACTTCAATGGCGATCTTCATTGGTACCGACCACGCAGGCGCACTATTAGAAATTTTGACTGAGTTCGCCACCCGTAACGTCAACTTAACTTTCATTCAAAGCCGCCCAACCGGTAAAGAGTTAGGCGATTACCACTTTATTGTTGATGCCGAAGGTCATATCAGCGACGCTAACGTTGGCCAAGCCGTTACTCGCCTACGCGAGATCTGCGAGGAAATAAGATTCCTAGGTTCATACCCGCGAGAGGAAAGTAAATGATTGATATCAAATTACTACGCGAGAACCCTGATTTAATTCGCGCCTCTCAAACTGGTCGTGGCGAAGATGCTGGCATTGTTGATCAAGTATTAGCTCTTGATGAAAAGCGTCGCGCTGCAATTAATGAATTCGAAGCACTTCGAGCTGAGCAGAACACGCTTTCTAAAGCAGTTGGTAGCGCTAAAGGTGATGAGAAAGTAGCCTTACTTAAAAACGCTAAAGATTTAGCAAACAAAGTTAAAGCTGCCGATAGCAAGCGAGCTGAAATAGAAGCTGAAGCAAATACCGAAGCGTTAAAACTTTCTAATGTACTTGACCCTGCAGCGCCGATTGGTGGCGAAGCAGATTTTGTAATTATCGAACACGTTGGAACACCGCGTGAATTTTCAGAATTCGAACCAAAAGATCATGTTGAGCTAGGCAAACTACTTGGCGCAATTGATACCGAACGTGGCGCAAAAGTTTCAGGTTCTCGTTCTTATTATTTAACTGGTGTTGGCGCACTTCTTGAATTCGCACTCGTTAACTACGCAATTAGCAGTGCAGTCAAAGCTGGCTTCACTCCAGTTATTCCACCAGTGCTAGTTAATCCACCGGCAATGGAAGGCACTGGATTTCTGGGTCAAGCTGCCGAAAATGTTTACCGTCTTGAAAAAGATGACATGTATTTAGTTGGAACTAGTGAAGTGCCACTTGCCGCGTTCCATATGGATGAAATTTTGCCAGCTGAAAAATTACCAATGCGCTACGCCGGTTACAGCACTTGTTTTCGTCGCGAAGCTGGAACTTATGGAAAAGATACTCGCGGAATTATTCGGGTTCACCAATTTGATAAAGTTGAAATGTTTAGTTTCTGTCACCCTGATCAAGCTGTTGCCGAACACCAACGTTTATTGCAATGGGAGAAAGATTTCCTTAATGCAATGGAGATCCCTTACCGCGTAATCGATGTGGCATCAGGTGATCTTGGTTCAAGTGCGACTCGTAAATTCGATATTGAAGCCTGGATTCCAACTCAGCAGGCGTATCGCGAAGTAACTAGTACTTCTAACTGCACCGAGTTTCAGGCTCGCCGCTTAAATATTCGCTTTAAAGAAGGCGATAAAACTTCAGCGGTTGCCACGTTAAATGGCACCTTAGTTGCAATCCCGCGCATGATTGTGGCGATTCTAGAAAATCATCAGAATGCTGATGGAACTGTAAATGTGCCAGCTGCACTGCAACCTTTCTTAGGTATGACTCGATTCGAGTTAGTGTGACCGGTAGACGCCCTAAATTAATTGCTAGTGATTTAGATGGAACTGTCGTTGCGCACTACGGCGATATCTCACAACGCACTATCGATGCTTTCCGTCGCGCACATGCGATGGGTATCGAGATTTTCTTTGTAACGGGTCGCCCACCACGATGGATGCCAGAAATTAAGGAAGCATTTGGAATCGGCAATGCAATTTGTGGCAATGGCGCAATGCTTTATGACTTACATAATGGAAAAGTTCTGGAAGAATGGTTAATGCCAGTTGATGCGCAACTAGAAACCGTAAAACGATTACGAGCTGTAATCCCCCAAATTAGTTTTGCAGTTGAATCACATAATTATTTCCATCGCGAAAAGAAATACATTCCTCGCTGGGATGTAGGTTTAGATAACGTAGGTGTTGAAGCAATTGAAGAAATTATGGCAGCGCCGGCGCTTAAACTTCTTGCGCGTTGTTCAGATCAAGAACTTTCATCTGATGAGATGTTAGAAATCGCACTTAAAGAATTAGCCGGCTTAGTGACTGTTACGCATTCAAACCCGCACGATTCATTACTTGAAATTTCTGCGATTGGTGTCTCAAAAGGTGCCACATTGGCCAAGATGGCAGCACGGTTAAATATTGATGCAGCCGATTGTGTTTCATTTGGCGATAATCCAAATGATTTCTCAATGCTCGAATGGTGCGGTCGCTCATATGCAATGGCAGATGGCCACCCAGATGGACCAAAACACGCGAAATCAGTTGCGCTGCCACATACCGACGATGGTGTTGCGATCGTGATTGAAGAGCTGCTCGAACTTCCCGCTTAACTTCAAGTAATTTTTACTCAATTTTAGATAAGCGCCATCCTCAGGTAGATTACGCCGCGGAGGGCTCGCATAGCGGCCGAGTGCACCGGTCTTGAAAACCGGCAGGTGAAAGCCTCGAGGGTTCAAATCCCTCGCCCTCCGCCATTTTTTCTAAAGTTACTTAAGCCACCGTTTTTAGGTGGATCTTGTGGCTGATTTCATAGCGCTCAAAGAAGAATCTGCCTAGCGCGCTCAAAGCCATGAGAGGACACTTCCCCTGAGAGATTTATAAGTAAGGAACCAAGGGAGTCGTGAACTATGTCGGGAGTTTTTTCACCGGGCCGCGCCAAGATCAAAGAGCGCACCCTTCGCACCGATAAATGGTGGATTGAACCTGCAATTACTTTTGGAGTTCTATTCTCATTCGTCATTTACGCAACTTTCCGCGCATTTGAAGGTGCTAATTATTACAAAGACCACCTGATTTCTCCTTTCTACTCACCTTGCTTATCTGAAGCCTGTGTTCCTGAAGCAGTGTTTTTAGGCTTCAACCCAGTTAGTGCCGAAATATTTAATTTCGCACTTTCACCAGCGCTAATTATTTTGATTTTCCCACTTGGTTTCCGAATGACTTGTTATTACTACCGCAAGGCTTACTATCGTTCATTCTGGTTATCACCACCAGCATGCGCAGTTGCCGAACCACACACTAAATACACTGGCGAAACTCGCGCTCCACTTATCTTGCAGAACGCACACCGCTGGTTCTTCTATGCCGGTTTAGTATTCAATGTTTTCCTTACTTACGATGCAATTATTTCGCTCAAGACAATTTGCTTGGTATTCATTAGGAGCAGTTGCTTTTGCTGATATTTATGTTCGCCAAGTTGCAACTGGCGCCTGGACCAATTTCTACTTCTTCTAAAAGGGGCACGAGTAAATGACAAATATGGAACGTCATAACTACGACGTACTAATCATCGGCGCCGGTGGCGCTGGTCTACGTGCTGCCGTTGAAGCTCGCGAAGCAGGTTTGCGCGTAGCAATCATCTGTAAATCACTATTCGGCAAAGCCCACACCGTTATGGCTGAAGGTGGCGCGGCTGCCTCAATGGGTAACGTCAACGATAAAGATAGCTGGATGGTTCACTTCCGCGACACAATGCGCGGCGGAAAGTTCCTTAATCATTACCGCATGGCTGAGTTACATGCCAAAGAATCACCAGATCGTATTTGGGAACTCGAAACATGGGGTGCTCTCTTTGATCGCACTAAAGAAGGAAAAATTTCCCAACGTAACTTTGGTGGACATGAATATCCACGCTTAGCTCACGTTGGCGACCGTACTGGTTTGGAATTAATTCGCACAATGCAGCAACGCATTGTTGCGCTACAACAAAAAGATGGTCGCGAAACTGGCGATATGGAAAGCCACATCAAAGTTTTTGCCGAATTAACTATCACGGACATTTTGAAAGAGAATGGCAAAATCTCTGGCGCATATGGTTATTGGCGTGAAAGCGGCAGCGAAGTTTTATTTGAAGCACCAGCAGTTGTAATTGCAACTGGTGGCGTAGGTAAAACTTTCAAGATTACTTCTAACTCCTGGGAAGGCACTGGCGATGGCCATGCTCTTGCCCTAAAAGCTGGCGCCAACTTAGTTGATATGGAATTCTTGCAATTCCACCCAACTGGAATGGTTTGGCCACCATCTGTTCGCGGAATTTTAGTTACTGAATCAGTCCGCGGTGAAGGCGGCGTTCTAACTAACAACGTGGGCGAGCGCTTCATGTTCAAGTACATCCCAGAAGTATTCAAAAATATATACGCTGATAACGAAGCTGAAGCAGATCGTTGGTATCTAGATCAAGATAACAACCGTCGTCCGCCAGAGTTGTTGCCTCGCGATGAAGTTGCGCGCGCAATTAATAGCGAAGTTAAAGCAGGTCGTGGCACTGAGCACGGCGGCGTATTCCTAGATGTATCAAAGCGAATTCCAGCCGATGTAATTAAGAAGCGTTTGCCATCTATGTGGCACCAGTTCTATGAGCTAGCTGGAGTAGATATCACTAAAGAGGCAATGGAAGTTGGCCCAACTTGTCACTATGTAATGGGTGGCGTTGAAGTAGAGCCAGATAACGCAGCAGCTGTTGGGGTCCCAGGGCTATTTGCCGCGGGCGAAGTTGCTGGCGGCATGCACGGTTCGAACCGCCTGGGCGGCAACTCACTTTCAGACCTTTTGGTATTTGGTCGTCGCGCCGGAATGGGCGCAGTTGAATATGTGAAGAACAACGGCGCTAATCCAGTTAGTGATGCCTCTGTTAAAACAGCAGCAGCTCGAATTGAAGCGCCATTCTCACGCGAAGGCGGCGAGAATTCATATTCACTACATGCTGAACTACAAGAAGTCACTCACAACTTAGTTGGAATTATCCGAACAGGCGCTGAAATCGAAGAAGCAATTGTAAAGATCGCCGATATCCGTAAGCGCAGCGCAAACGTATCTGTTTCAGGTGGACGCAAATTCAATCCTGGTTTCCATTTAGCTTTCGACTTAGACAACATGTTGTTAGTTGCCGAAAGCACTGCCAAGTCAGCACTTCGCCGCGAAGAATCTCGTGGTGGTCACACACGCGATGATTTCCCAGGCATGGATACAACTTGGCGCCAGGTCAACAACATCTCATCCTTTGATGGCAAGCAAGTAAATGTAAAAGCACAACCACTGCCACCAATGCCTAAAGAGTTATTCGACCTCTTTGATATTCATGAACTCGAGAAATACATGACACCCGAAGAAATTGCGAAAGGCGGTTCCAACTAATGACTCGCAAACTTAATCTTCGTATTTGGCGAGGCGATGCCACAGACGGTGCACTACATGATGTTGTTGTAGAAGCCAATGAGGGCGAAGTTGTTCTCGATGTAATTCACCGTGTGCAAGCAACCCAGATGGGTGACTTAGCTGTTCGTTGGAACTGCAAAGCCGGTAAATGTGGATCTTGCTCAATGGAAATCAATGGCAAGCCACGTCTTGCATGTATGACACAAGTTGCTTCATATGGTGATGACGAAACCATTACCGTTACGCCACTTCGTGCCTTCCCAGTAATTAAAGACCTCGTAACCGATGTGTCATTTAACTACCGCAAAGCCATGGAAATCCCGGCTTATGAGCACCCTAAAGAGCTTGCGCCAGG
>JAPLAW010000041.1 GCA_026393075.1 Actinomycetota bacterium
AAGGATATCGGCGCAAAGCTCGATACCCAGTAGTCACTGAATAATTCCTACTCAGATTGCTAAACATGCAGCGAAAAATCGGCGTAGTAGTTCCATGCGCTAATCCTGCTGTTGAACCTGAGATTCATCGATTAGCCCCAAGTAGTTATTTTCCGTATGTGGCGCGATTTCCAAATTATCCTGATTTAGATATGAAACAACGGTTAACTAAATACCGCTCTGACCTTCGGCAAGCCATCGATACTTTAAAAGGTTTAGATCTAGATGGTGTTTTAGTTGCCTGTACAGGTTCTTCTTATCCAATTGGGCTAACCGGCGATAAGAAATGGACCGACGAGGCAAGTGAACAATTAGGTAAACCAGTGGTGTCAGCCGCTGGTTCTGTCGCTAAAGTTTTACAAGCGCTAAACGCAAAAGAATTAGTTTTAGTCTCGCCCTATCCAGCTTGGCTAACTGCCGAGATGACCGGGTTTTGGGTTAGTGCTGGTTACAAAATAGTTGAATTAGTTGAGATAAATAAATCTGGCAACATCTATGACTTAACTAAATCCGAGATGGCTAAGACACTTAGCGAGGCCATCAGTCGAAGTGGTGAAAAACGCCCAAGCCGAGTTCTTTTGGTGGCTGGTACCGGGGTTCCGAGCCTAGAGCCGATTGAAGAAATGATTAGTTCGGTAGAAATTCCGATTGTTACTAGCCAGATTGCTGGCATTTGGAATCTTTTTAGTGAGATGAAACTGTTAGCTCAGATTCCAAATAGTGGCAGCGCTGCACTGAATAAACTACATAACCATATTTTGAAAAGCAACACATGAGCGAGCCACAAGTAATCATCGCTGGAGCTGGCCCAGTTGGCTTGGTAACAGCTTTAGGTCTAGCCCAAAAAGGAATTCAGGTTTTAGTTTTAGAGAAGAATTCAATTGAAGTCCCTCCACAGTGGCGCGGCTCAACTATTCACCCGCCGACGCTTGCAATTTTTGACGAACTTGGGCTTGCCGATGAAATTATTGCGGGGGCAATCAAAGTAGAAGTTTTGCAATACCGTGATCTCGAGATTGAAGAAGTTGTAAATTTTGGCTATGACTGCCTAGATGGGCAAGTTAAGTTTCCATTTAGATTGCAGTATGAGCAGTACAAAGTCCTTAAGTTACTGCGCACTGCAGCATCGACTAATCCAAAGATCGAGATTAATTACAACACGCTAATTGAATCAGTGACTCAAGATTCAGATGGTGTTTCGGTTCAAGTAACTAACAATAGAGCCACACATATTCTTCGTGCTGGCTGGCTAGTGGGCGCAGATGGTAGCCATAGCGCAGTTCGTAAAGCACTCGGAATTGAACTCGATGGTTTTACTTATCCATATCCAACAACAGTTGTCGCAACGCCATTTAAGTTTGAAGATCATTTTGCCGGTTTAGCGCCAGTGACTTATTGGTCGGGACCAACTGGCCGCTTATCAATGATAAGAACACCAGATATTTGGCGAATCGCAATGACTACTCCACTAGAAGGCGTAGACATTTCTAGCGACGATAGAGGTTCAATATCTGAGCCAACCCAAGACTTTATTGTTGCGATTGATTTATTGCTCAGCCGATTACCTGGTGTTTCATTGGCCGATCTAGAGCTAAAGCAGTACGAGGTCTATCGCTCACACCAGAGAATTGCGCGTGAATTTAGCGTAGATCGCGTAGCTCTGGCTGGCGATGCCGCACATCTGACAACAACTAATGGCGGCATGGGTCTAAATTCTGGCGTTCAAGATGCGGCCGCATTAGTTAAAGCTCTTGAAGCGGCAATTGCACAGAATAGTGCTGGCCCAATTTCGCAATACGCGAGAGAACGCAAAGAGTTTTGCACCAATTTCCTGCAGCCAACCACCACAACAAATCACAAAACCGTGGATAATCCCGACTATGAAGCTAGAAAATCTCGGTTAACCGAGTTACTAGCCGATACGAATAATCAAGAAGTTGTTAAGCAGGTCATTGCCCGCGCTAGCATGATTTCTGAGTTAGTTAAGTAGGAGGAAACATGAGCAAGATATATTCACCTATCACTGGTGCTGAAATTGCTGATGTCCCAGATTTCTCTTTAGCCGAAGTTGATGTAGCACTTGATTTAGCTACTCAAAGTTTTGCTGCCTGGCGCAATCTGTCTGCGAGTGAACGTGGTCGGATTTTGACCAAAGCAGGTCAGCTAATGCGCGAGCGCGCCGATGAAATTGCTTCGTTAGAAACTTTAAATACCGGTAAGCGATTAGCAGATACTAAGCGCGAAGCAATTAGGGCAGCTGAATGTTTTGAGTATTACGGTGGTTATGCCGACAAGTTAGTTGGAACTGTCGTGCCGGTACCGGGTGAATTTCATGCCTACACCGAACGTGAACCATATGGCGTAGTAGTCGGTATCATTCCGTGGAATGTTCCATATTTCTTTGCCGCTAAAAAGATTGCGCCCGCAATTGCATTCGGTAATGTTTCGATACTTAAGCCAGCGGCTGAAACTCCGCTAACAGCGCTAAAGCTGCAAGAGATCTTGGTTGAAGCCGGTGTGCCAAAAGGCGTGGTGCAGGTATTAACCGGTGGGCCAGAAATTGGAAAGAAATTAGTTGCAGATATTCGCACCAAGTTAGTGGTCTTTACTGGCTCAGATAAGAGTGGCGCCGCAGTTGGATCTGCGGCAGCCGCGCACTTCGCACCAGCAGCCCTTGAATTAGGCGGCAAATCAGCGCAATTAGTCTTTGCCGATGCTGATTTAGCAGCAGCACTTGATGGCGTGGTCGAGGGAATTACTGGCTCTTGTGGCCAAATGTGTATCGCTGGATCACGCTTATTCATCGAAGAGAGCATCGCCGAGCAATTCATCGCCCAGATAAAGCTTCGCTTTGAGAATTTAGTTGTAGGCGACCCACGTGAATCAGGTACTCAAGTTGGGCCACAGGTAACAAAAGCACAAGCGATGAAAACTTTGAACTACATTGAAATAGCCAAGAAAGATGGCGGCAAAATAATCGCTTCTGCCAAAGTGCCTAGCAACTCAGACTTAACTAACGGCTTCTATGTTCCGCCTACTGCCTTTGTTGATTTACCAAATTCATCGGCTGCTGTGCAGGAAGAGATCTTTGGGCCAGTTCTAAGCATTTCAACTTTTAAAGATGAAGCAGATGCAATTTCTAAAGCGCACGATAGTGATTTTGGTTTAGCGGCTGGTGTTTGGACAAGTGACATTAGTAGAGCTCACCGAGTAGCAGGCGAATTACGAGTTGGAAATATCTGGGTTAATACCTATCGAGTGCTGTCTGACCTGATGCCATTCGGGGGAGTTGGTAGTTCAGGTTATGGTCGCGAAGGCGGCACCGATGCTCCTAATCTTTATACCTGGACTAAAAGTGTTTGGATCTCTAAATCACCGGGCCTGCCTAAGAACTATAAGGCGAAGTAATGAGTAATGAAGAGATTAAGAATCTTCACTTAGATTCTTACCACCGCAGTAACTTCTTTATTGGTGGCGAATGGGTTGCCCCTAATTCAAAGAGCGTAATTGAAATTATTAGTCCAAGCACCCAAAATAAAATAGGCCAAGTACCAGATGCAAACGCTGTTGATATTGATCTCGCCGTAAAAGCTGCCAGTGCAGCCTTTAATAAAAAGAACAGCTGGAGCACTTGGCCGGTTGCTGAGCGCACCAAAGTTATGCGCAAGTTCGCTGATATTTTGGAAGCTAAACACCAAGAACTTTCTATTTTGTACGCTCACGAACTCGGCCGACCATATAAACCAACCGTTTCAAGGCCCAGTCGACCAGCTGAGCTAGTCAGATATTACGCAGATTTAGCCGAGCAAATTGAGCTTGATCAAGTGCGGCCGATACCCGCTTTACAAAACCCAGGAAGCGTTAAAAGTTCGTCAGTTAAATTGGAATCTCGTGGTGTAACTGCAGTAATCGTTCCCTACAACGGCACTCTTGAAATGGGAATGTTTAAGATTGGCCCAACTTTGGCACTTGGTGGCACCGTAGTTTTAAAGCCCAGCCCACAATCACCGCTGGAAGGTTATGTTTTTGCCGAAGCTGCCATAGAAGCCGGTTTCCCAGCTGGTGTAATTAATGTTTTACCTGGTTCTCGCGAAGCAGGTGAGGCTTTGGTGGCTCATGGCGAAGTTGGCATTGTTGGTTTTACTGGTTCAACTGCAACCGGAAAAGCAATTGCCAAGACTTGCGCCGAATCTTTCACACCAACCATTCTTGAACTAGGCGGAAAATCTGCAGCCGTATTACTAGAAGATGTCGATGTAACAACATTTGCCAAGAATCTGCCTTACTTAGGTTTCACATTTACAGGCCAGAATTGTTTTATTCACTCGCGTGTTGTGGTTAATAAGAATAGATATGCCGAAGTTTTAGAAGCCATCTGCGAGTCAGCAAGTACGATAAAAGTGGGAGATCCATTTGAAGATCAAACTCACAATGGACCACTAATTAGTCAGGCACATCGAGATAAAGTTGAAAGCTACATTGCATCTGGAATTTCAGAAGGCGCTCGCGTTGCTTTTGGTGGCAATCGACCAGAAAACCTGGACAAAGGTTGGTATTTAAACCCGACGATTTTTGCCGATGCTACAAATCAAATGCGAATAAGCCGGGAAGAGATCTTTGGCCCGGTAATTTCAGTAATTAAAGCCGAGAATGATCAAGCGGCTATTGATATTGCTAACGATTCTGAGTTTGGCTTAGCGGGCTCGGTTTGGGCAAATGATGAAGTGCATGCCCGTGAAGTAGCTGACCAAATAGATACCGGCTCAATTGGCATAAATTGTTTTGGGTTTAATACTTCGGCACCATTTGGTGGGCGTAAAAACAGTGGCATCGGAACCGAACTCGGCCTTGAAGGGTTCCTCGCATATGCCAAATACAAGTCAACGCATTACTCGCACTAATTTAGTAAGGCAAAACCTCTAATAGCGCATTATCTGGCAGTGTAATTATCGTAGGCCCAGAGACTTCACCTCGCACGGTCACAATGCTAATTCCAGGAGGTAGGTTGCCAGAAAGTTTTTCTCGTTGCTTACCCTCAATCGGCAGCTGATCAATCTCAATGGCATTACGACCAGCTAATTGCAGCGAACTTAATCTATGTAATGTCTCTAGCGGCTGCTCATAAACTCGATTGATTACTCTGATCGCTACTTCACGATCACTTGCTCGGCGAACTTCGAATTGTGATTCTAAACCTTCGCGAGATTTCTCTAAATTTGAAGCACCGAGTACGCAAATGAAAATACTGCCGGATTCTTTTGACACATCGGGTAGCTCAAAGTTCGGCACTTCACTCAATATCTGGGTTATGTAAACAACTTCACCATTTATTCCAGCTAGTTGTGCCGCAATCAATGGCAATGGTTTGGCTGTTCCAGATAATGGCACTGCTTCATTAAGAACTTTAAAGCCAGCCTTAACTGCATGGGCCACATACTTGTGAACATCATCGACACAAATCTCTAGAGCGCTCCAACCAAATGTTCTTAGCGGCATGGGATTTTCATAAACTTTAGATTCAATAAACCTGACGCCACCATTAATGCCATTGACTTCTAAAACCCGGGCACCAATGAGATTTGTAGCTTGCCATCTATTGGCTTTGTCAGCACTCAGTGAATATTCAGAGCCCGCTGCCTGCCATCCAAATGCTGAGATATACATGGCCGCTGATTTCGACAGATCATGGGTCAAAATTGTTACGGTATCGATTGGGCCAATTTTCACGCTTTAACCCTATAACTAGCGACAGATTTTGATTCTGTTTATCTATTTCAAATCGTTATATTTATAAGCGCAAAAGACAATTTATTGCTGTTCTGCAGACTGGAATTTCGTTGACTTTCTGAGCCTGTTATAGCAAAGTTCGTTCAAATGTAAGTAGGTCTGACCTAAGGAGAGCACATGCGTCACAAGAAAATTCTGAGCGCCACATTATCAGTTGCCATGGCGGCGCTGATGGTTGGTGTCAGCCAGGCACCTGTAAGTGCCGCACCAAACACAATCACGATTGCGGTACCAGGACTTCCACCAAGCCAGGGCAACCCATATAAAGAAGGTCCAGGAACTCCTGGTATTCACACCTACGCAGCAATCTTCGATGCGCTAACTCGCGTAGACGATAAAGGAATTGTTCGTGCTCGTCTTGCTACATATTGGAAGACCGTCAACCCAACAACATGGCGTTTCACTTTGCGCGAAGACGTTAAGTTTTCTAATGGCGAAGCATTCAATGCTGATGCCGTAAATGCAACAGTTGATTTTCTAGTTAGCGCTGATGGTCGCAAGACCGTTATTGGTTCTACTGAACTTCCAGAGCTAACTGGTGCAACTAAAGTAAGCGAGTATGTAGTTGATGTCACCACCAAGACTCCAGATGCAATCTTGCCTGCTAAGTTGGCAGCTCTTTACATCGTTGCTCCTAAAGCTTGGAAGAGCGCCGGTCAAGATGTATTTGCTAAAGCGCCAATCGGTACCGGTCCTTACAAGGTAGATTCAATTACAACTACCCGAATTGAAATGACCGCATTTACTGGTTCATGGCGCGAGCCAAAGGCCGACAAGCTAGTAATTATTCCGCTAGCTGATGCCGCATCACGTTTACAGGCACTTCAGTCAGGTCAGGTAAACATGGTTGCCGGTATTAACCCAGACCAGATTGCTGCTGCTAAGAAGTCAAAGGCAACTGTTATTTCTGTACCAGCACCTCAAGTTATGTCATTGGCATTTAACGTTGTCGGTGGCGGTGCAGTTAAAGATGTACGTGTTCGCCAAGCTCTTAACTACGCAGTAGATAAGGAAGCAATCGCTAACGGTCTGCTTGCTGGCAAGGGTAAGGCAGCTACACAAGGGGTAACCCCAGTGGTTTATGGCTACAACAAGGCTGTAACTGGGTACCAATATGACCCTGCCAAGGCAAAAGAACTTCTAACTGCTGCTGGCTATGCAAGTGGATTAACAATTGCTGCAGATATCACTGTTGGTTCATTCCCATCAGATAACTTGATTTATCAAGCTGTTAAGTCAGACCTTGCCAAAGTTGGCGTTACCTTGAACTACACCACTATTACTTTTGCTCAGTGGCTACCTCAATACAACGCAAACAGCTGGAAGGGTGAAGCATTCGGACTTTCTTGGAACTCTGCCCCACGTGGAGATTCATCTCGTCCATATGCAATCTTCGTATGTAAGCCAGTTGGTGCTTTCTACTGCAACGCTGAAGAAGATGCGTTAGTTAAGAAGGCTGCTACTGAACTTAATGCGGCAAAGCGCCTTGCAATTCTGAAGGAAGTTGCAGTGAAGGTAACTGCAAGTGCTCCAGCGTTGTATATCGTTGAGCAGATTGATCTTTACGCTCTTGGTAAGGGTGTTAAGGGATTCTCAGCGGGCAACCGTGCTATCGCGTACGAAAATATCTACGTAAGATAGATATTGCTGGGCGATTTCCAAATCGTCAACTTCTTTACAGTTTAGAATGTGAACCGGGCTTTCCTTAGGAAGCCCGGTTCACTAACTGAAAGGCATAAATTTTGAAGGCAAGGTTGAAAGCAGTCGGTTCTCGACTACTTCAGTTGGTTGTTTTGCTGGGGATCATTTCGACCACCCTGTTTCTACTTCTCCGTTTATCTGGAGACCCAGCCATTTTGTTAGCCGGCGAAGGTGCAAGCCCCGAAACAATCGATGCGATTCGGGCTGATTATGGTTTCGATAAGTCACTATTCCAGCAGTATCTAATGTTTCTTTGGGATATTGCGCGGTTAGATTTCGGCAAATCTCTGGTTAATTCACAACCCGCGCTTGGTTTCGTTCTCCAATATCTACCTTCAACTCTGCACTTAACTTTCTTGGCGGTTTTCTTTAACTCGATAATCGCTATTCCAGCCGGGGTCTGGCTTGGCGCTAAGCCAACCCAACGCCGCCGCAAGGTATTGAGCACAATTGTGAGCGTCGCTCAGGGCACTCCGGCGTATGTAATCGGTCTTCTGCTTATTCAAATATTCTCAGTTTGGCTTGGTTGGCTGCCTTCTATTGCGGGCACCGGCACTTGGGCTTGGGTTCTTCCAACTGCCACACTTTCATTCGCACTTGCCCCGAACTTAATTCGCGTTGTTGCGGCAAGTGTTGAAGATACGACTCGGCAAGATTATTACCGAACTGCTAAAGCTAATGGCGCTGCCCCTAATGTCTTATTGATCAAGCACTCTCTGCCAAATGCACTACTTTCAACTACATCATTACTTGGCGCACAATTTGCTTTCTTGCTATCAGGAGCACTTATTACCGAATATATTTTCGCTTGGCCAGGCCTGGGATTAATTCTGGTTCAATCAATTACAAATTTGGATTTTCCAACTATTCAAGCAACGGTCTTTGTGGTCGCTTATCTAGTTTTTATTGTTAATTTAATTATGGATCAAGTTTTCAGACTAGCTGACCCTAGATTGCGTAGGAGTCAATTATGAGCCAAGAGCTAAAAGATCAAGTCACTCCTATCACTAGACGAAAAATGTTTAAGAGTAAGAACAAATCTTTATTGACTTTACGGATAAGTGCTTCGATTCTAGGATTCCTCTTTATCGTTGCGCTATTTCAACCTTTCTTCTACACAGTTGATCCTGCCGCCTCTGATCTGACTTTACGTTTACAGTCACCAAGTCTTGATGGTGCATTGCTAGGCACTGATGCACTGGGCCAAGATGTTTACTCACGTGTTATTGCTGGCTTTAGATGGTCGTTAGGCATTGGCACCGTTGGCACCTTGCTTGGTTGTTTAATTGGAATCACACTTGGCGTAAGCGCTGCATGGAACCGTAAGCGACTTCGCATCGTCTTGAGTCGAGTGATTGATATTGGCATCTCATTTCCGTATTTGATTATTGCGGTAACGATTGTGACCGTAGTGGGGCGTGGATTCTGGCCGCTAGCCCTTACTTTAGGCTTAGTTTGCTGGCCTACTATCGCTCGAATTGTTTATGCCGAAACGCTCACTTTACGTGAACGCGAGTATGTAACCGCGGCTCGTCTCTTTGGCATTGGTAGCATTCGCTCGATCTTCACTCATATTTTGCCCGCGCTCCGACCAACTATTCAGGTAGTTGCAGCTTTCACCTTTGCCGAACTTCTAATTGCCGAAAGTGGACTGTCTTTCCTTGGCTTAGGCGCACCCCTTGGCACGCCAACGTGGGGAAATATGCTCAATGAGTCTCGCCTCTATATGGAAAGCGCACCATGGATGATGTTCGGTCCAGTAACCGCAATTATCCTGACTATCTTTGCAGCTAATCTTTTGGGTGAAGGACTAAACGCTCGTGAACAGTCTAGAAGCACACGGGTGTCCCAATGATTAACACGGTGAGCAACGCAATTGAGATTAAGAATCTAGTCGTAAGTTTTCCTACGCCGGCTGGATATTCAGCTGTGGTACGTGGAATTAACTTAACCATTAATCTGGGCGATCGCGTAGCAATCGTGGGCGAATCAGGTTCGGGCAAAACCATGATGGGCTTGAGTATGTTAGGTATTCAACCAACTTCTGCCCAAGTTGAAGGCGAGATATTAATTGGCGATGTAAACATGGTTACCGCCGCAGATGCAGTAGCTCGCAAGTTACGCGGAAACTACATTTCAATGGTTTTCCAAGAGCCACTTACATCTCTTAACCCGGTACGAACTATTTCTAGCCAGTTATCTGAGTCGGTTAGACGCCATAATTCGATTAGTAAGAAAGAAGCTGAAGCCAGAGTTCTCGCAGTATTGACTGCAGTTGGAATTCCAGCCCCTGAAGAGCGCATGAAGTCTTATCCGCATCAACTATCAGGTGGGCTAAGACAGCGCGTAATGATCGCTCTGGCTCTTATTAATAAGCCGCAATTAGTAGTAGCTGATGAACCAACAACAGCGCTAGATGCCACGATTCAAGCGCAGATTCTTGACCTTTTACGCAGCGGAATGGGCGATGCCGCCTTGATGCTAATTACCCATGATTTAGCAGTGGCCGCAGATGTTTGTAATCGCATTGTGGTTATGTATGCCGGCAACATTGTGGAACAAGGCCCAGTCGCTGAAATCTTAAGTAATCCAAAGCATCCATATACCCGTGGCTTGCTATCTGCGATTCCTAAATTTGATCAAGCACGACCAGCGCTTAATCCGATTCCGGGTGCACCGCCAACTATTTCTGAAGTAGTGCCAGGTTGCCGTTTTGCCTCACGTTGTTCTTATGCAGATGCGCAATGCACGGCTTCCGAACCAGAGTTCATTAACAATATTGCCTGTTTTCATCCAGTGACAGGAGCGGTCAAGTGAGCCCTGATAAGAAACTAATTAATGCTGTTGATCTGTCGGTAACTTTCAAAGTGCCATCAGGTTCACTTCGCGCTGTTGACACCGTTTCATTTTATGTAAATGCTGGCGAAACTGTAGCAATTGTTGGTGAGTCTGGTTCAGGCAAGACAACGCTGGCACTTTCGTTAATGCGAGCTTATGCACCAACTTCTGGAAACTTATTCTTTGAAAACGAAGACATTACCCACTTATCTGAAAAAGCTTTGAAGGATTTCCGCAAGAAAGTGCAGATGGTTTTCCAGGATCCATATTCAAGTCTTGATCCCCGTATGACAGTTTCGCAAGTAATTGCTGAACCACTGCGCGCTCACTTTAAGTTAAGTGCAAAAGAGCGCGATGAAAAAGCTGGCGAATCATTAAAAGCGGTTGGCTTAACTGCTGATTTCCTAAACCGTAGAGCTAGCCAATTCTCAGGTGGGCAACGTCAACGTATTGCGATCGCTCGCGCACTCTCGCTAGATCCAAAAGTTCTAGTCGCCGATGAACCAGTATCAGCCCTTGATGTATCTACCCAAGCCCAGATAGTTAATCTGCTGCAGAGCATTCAAGAAGAGCGCAATATCTCGTACATCTTGGTTTCGCATGATCTACGCCTGGTTTATCACTTAGCCACCCGTGTTGTTGTTATGTACTTGGGCAAAGTTGTCGAAGAAGGCGCTTGCGATGACGTTGTGGCAAACCCGCAACATCCATATACCGCGGCACTTCTGTCAGCAGTTCCAGCGTTAGAGGAAGCATCTCGTCGCGACCGTATTGTTCTAAATGGTGCGCCACCTTCACCTATCGCGCGCCCAACTGGTTGTTCATTCCATCCACGTTGTCCGATCGCAAGACCAGAGTGCAGTACCAATACGCCTGAACTACAAACTATGCCAAATGGTCGCAAAGTTGCCTGTTTCTATCCAGGTGAATTGCAACCACATATCAGTTTCACCTCATCGAAATAACGAAGAGAACTAGGAGCCACAAATGGGACGTCCCTTTATTGAGTTCATCCAGTCTCAACAATTGCCGTGGGTTGAAAAAGATTATGTAACAAAAGTTCGCCCCGGTGTGTTAGTTCGCGAGTTAAGTTTAGATGCGCAAAGTGGTGGGTGCTCACTGCTACTTAAGTATCCCGATGGTTATAGCTATTCAGATAGCCACATCCTGAATGCAGATGAAGAGTTCTTTGTCATTGATGGCGAAATAACTATTGATGGCCAAAAGTACGGTCGCTATAACTATGGTCATTTTCCCAAGGGATATCACACGAAGGATATTTCAAGTAAAGGCGCCATCGTTCTTACATTTTTCAACGTCGCCCCAGTTGCTACTGCTGCATCTGCAAATAGTTCAGAGCTTGAAGCTGAACGAATAATTAAACATATTAATTCTTTGGCAGGGGAATGGGGCGGTAATTTCAATCCTGATTTCCCACCTGGTGCTGGCCGCAAATGGATGCGCCGTGACCCGGTAACTCAAGATGAAACTTGGGTACTTGGCACGATGCCACTTCGCTATGGAATGCGTTCTGAGAAACACCCAGTTGTCGAAGAGGCTTACTTACTTTCAGGTGAGTTAGTTGGCCACCTTGGCGTAATGACCCCAGGTGCTTATTTCTGGCGACCACCTGAAGAACCACATGGCCCATTTGGTTCAATGACTGGAAATCTCTATCTTTTCCGCACAGTTGGTGGCCCTTTGAGCACTATTTACGAACCTGATTCACGAGAGTTTAATTGGAAACCTAAGCACGACCCGATCTTGCCGGCCGAACTAGCTTCGCTGCCAGTCTTTGATGGTTGCGTTTGCCAGGCTTATTAATTTTTAGATAATGAGAGAAGAGGAAAAATGCGCGATATAGAAGAGATGTTGACTCTGGATGAGCGCTCTAGCGCCGATTTCATTCTTTCCCTTCGTAAGCAGTGGGCAGCAACTGTTTATCCAGCATTTATCAATGAGTTCAAAAACTCTGGCACAAAAATCAGTTCACCTCAAGAAGGCGAAGTTGCGATGAAAGCGATGTCGCTCTACTCCTGGTTTAGCCATTTAGAACGCATCGGCCAGAAAATGATGTGGCGTCTTGGCAGTGATGTAGTTTTCCGTTGCAGCGATGAGTTACTAGAGCAAATTAATTCTGTAGCAGCCGTGGGCAAAGGTTCGTTAAAACTAGATCCTGATCTGCAATTACCAAAGTGGTATACCGATACCGATATTCATATGCAACCTGGCAGTTTCTATTCCAATGATTTATCAGGTTATGTTTACCAATTCGGCGCTCGCATAGTTATGTTGCGCGATAACGATGGCTATAAGTTCCATAAGTTATTTGCCAATACCGCACTACCTGATTTGCCAGCCAATGCCCGTGTTGTTGATATTGCATGTGGTTTCGGAAAAAGCACTCGTCCACTTGTTTCGCGTTATCCGGGTGCTGAAATTATTGGCGTTGATTTAGCCGCTCCTGGTTTGAAGTTAGCTCATGCCGAAGCTGAAGCCGAAGGATTGCCAATTCATTTCCGCCAAGAAGATGGCCGCCATGTTGGTTTGCCAGATGCATCAGTAGATCTAGTAACTGGCACCATGATTCTTCACGAGATGCCACAAACTGCAATTGTCGAAGCAATTGAAGAAGCTGCTCGATTGTTAAAGCCAGGTGGGGTAATTCGGTTCCTTGAGTTCCAACCAACAGGTGACCCTGCCCGTGATGCCACTGTTTATGAGCATGCCGAGCGCAACAATGAGCCTTATTTCCGAGCCTTATTTGCAACCGATTTAATTAAAGAGTGCGAACGTTTAGGTCTTAAAGATGCCAAGTGGGTTGCCTTCGATGAACGCGCCGATGGCTTAAGCCCACAAGGTTGGCCCGAGCGCGCTGATTGGCATTTCCCATGGTGCGTACTACAAGCAACGAAGGCGGCGTAATGACTCAAGAATTCGATTTCTTCGGAAACCCACAAGTCTCAAAATTATTTGATTTGGTTCTTGAACTGGGCATGGATCTACATGTAGCAAACACTCGAATCAGAGCACTTGAGATGCAGCTTGTGCGCAATGGTGATCTAAAAGCTGGCGAGATTGATTCTTTCCGACCAACAGATTCAGAGAAAGCCGTGCTCGATAAAACTCGTGATGAGTTTATGGATCGCCTAATGCGCATCATCACTGAAGTTGGTCCTTCTGAGCACCCACTCCGCGAGCAATGGGATGCCGCCATTGCCAAGCGCAGTGCAAACGATAAAAAGTAGAAGTAACCATGAGTAGCAGCAATGCGCAGTTGATTTATGCCGCGGCTGTTATCACCATGAATGATGCCGGCGAGATATTTTCACCCGGTTATTTGCGAGTTAAAGATAATTTAATTACCGAAGTAGGCGCTGGTCGCCCAGCTGCAACCGATGGCGAAACTGTTCATGATTTCGCTGATGACATTTTGCTGCCCTCTTTTGTAAATACCCACCATCATTTAGCTAGCTCATTAATTCAAGGCGCTGAACCAAAACATAAAATGGCAGTAGGCACTGTGCGCGATGGTGCCTGGCTAAAGATGTCTATTGGATTAGACCGACAAGAGTGCGAAGCAGGAGCATCCCTTGGCTACTTGCAACTATTAGAAAGCGGAATCACAACTACAACAGATTCCCAATCAACTTGGAAAGGGCTAGCTAAGTTAGATGGCTCAATCACGGCCGCAGTTAAATCTGGGCTGCGCGTTATCTTCTGTGCGGCCTTTGTTAACAAAACTGAGCTAGTGCCAAACGAGTATCAATTGACGGTTTCTGAGTCAGTAGCCGAGCTCGCTCGTTTGCGCAGTACTTACCAAAATGAGCGCGTAACCATCGAACCTGAGCCACTTTCGTTGCCTCGAGTTACCGATGAATTAGTTCAAGCCTTACATAAAGAGCGCAACCAGTTAATGGCGATGCACCTGACTTATTCTGAAGAATTCGATCAATGGGCTCGCAAGGAATACGGCTATCCGGCCCTTGTTCACTTAGACAGACTCGGCGTGCTCGATGAAAAGTCACTACTGGCACACCCGGTTCACTTTGATGACGCCGAAGTTGAATTAGCTGCCAAGAGCGGAGCATCTGCTGCTTATTGCGCGGTTAGTAATATGCATATGGGCTTAGCAATACCAGATCTACGCAGATACTCAGAAAAGGGCATTCCAGTAGGACTTGGCTTAGATCATCCAAATGGCTCACACGATTTCTTTGAAACAATGAAAACCACGGTATTAACGCAACGCAGCCTTAATCGTGATCAAGAATCTTTTACGCCACTGCGAGCACTTGAAATGGCCACCCGCGATGGTGCCAAAGCTTTAAAACTATTTGATCAAATCGGTTCACTTGAAGTTGGCAAGAAAGCCGACTTACTTGTAATCGATGGCAATGCCCCTGAGCTGCAGCCACCGGCTGGTTTAATCTCACAAGTTGTAATGGCAGCCAAAGCTAAATGCGTTAAGCATGTGGCCATTGATGGCAAGTGGCACTTGTTCGATTACAAACATCAAGTCATAAACCCGGTAGAAGTTTTTGCTAGCGCCCGCGAGGTGCAGAAACGATTGCTTGAATCGGCTGGAATCTATTACGGAGTAAGGGGATCGCGATGAGTGCATACATACATAAACCAGAGATCTCACAGCAGGTAGTTCTGGCAGGCATTAACTACGCTAAAGAACTTGGCCTAGAAATGTCAGTTGCCATCGCAGATGCCAGTGGAAACTTAGTTTCATTTGCACGAACCGAGAATGCATCAATGGCTGCTATCGAATCTGTTGCAGCCAAAGCTCGCACCGCTATTTGGTTTGGTCGCCCAACTTCAATGACGGTAGAGGCTGCTGAAAAGCGACCAGTTGTTTACTCCAGCATTATGGGAACTAGTGCGAATAAGTTAGTTCTATCTATGGGTGGCGAACTGCTCTACTTAAATGGTGAAATTGTTGGCGCAGTTGGATCAGCCGGGGCATCAGGTTCTGAAGATATTCAGGTATCACAGAGATGTGTAGAAATCTGGAACTCATTACATAATTAGACTTTGTGCTTGCCGAACAGTTTCAATTTTCGAAGCGCCTTATTGGTAATTGTTGCTCCAATAACTCCCCGCTTTGGATTGGTCAGGTATTTGTACTCCATTGCCGTTAGAACTACCTCGCCAACTTCTTCTGGTGCCCAATCAAGCTCTCTCGCTAAATCCATTACCGGAACTTGGGAACCCGCTTTAACTGTGCGGTCGTACAAGAAAGAGATTTCAAGGATTAAATCATCATTATAAAGATCGGGGTAGAGCATCTTGGCGCGCTCAAGCGAGAAATCAAAGAATTCAATATCCATGCCTAAACCCTAGAACTGGGCACTGACATTGTGGCGATCGGAACACATGTACGTAAAGTCGTACGAGTCTGCTAAGGTTGCCGTATCTACTTAGGGAGCGAAAATGGCAATCAGCGCATCAACGGCACGCGAAAAGCTCTTTCCTCTGATCGAGCAAGTAAATCAAGATCTCAAACCTGTCTTGATAACTTCAAAAAATGGAAATGCCGTATTGATCTCTGAGAGCGAGTACGAATCGATCATTGAGACCAACTATTTACTCTCAACTCCGGCCAACCGGGAATCTCTGGAAAAGTCATTTGCTCAAGCAAGAGCAGGCAAGTTAACTGAGTATGTTTTCGACTTAAGTGGGACTTTAGTTCCAGTAAAAATCAAGAAAGCAGCGAAATCAGCCTCACGCGTTAAAGCTAAGTCCTAACACCCAAAGTGGCCCCCAAAACTTTAAAAGTTGTCCTCACTCCAATGGCTGAAGCGGACCTTAAGCATTGGCAAAGATCTAATCCAAAATTGTTACTTAAGATAAATAAGCTAGTTCAGTCTGCAATCCAGACGCCAGAATCTGGCATTGGGCATCCCGAGAAGTTAACTGGACAATTAAACGGTGCTTGGTCTTGCAGAATTACCGCCAAAGATCGTCTAGTTTATTTCGTTGAAGATGACACCTTGGTCATAACTCAGGCTCGTTTTCATTATGAGCGAGAATAGGTGCGGTTTTTAACCTGTATTTTGCAGTGAGCTGAAATACAAAACCCCACCTAGCCAGCTGGCCAAGTGGGGTTTTGTCTTCAATTAATTAGTTGCGCCAACGTAATTCAGGGAACTTTGTGGTTCCCTTGCAAGTTAAAGTGCCACTGGTCAAGCCCTTGGTTGAACAAAGTTTTCCAAGATAAGCCAATGACCCTTCTGGATAATTTGGTAGCGCTTCAGCCAACTTAATTGTTAAGAATCTAGTCTTAGTAGTGCCATTTTCAACAATTGCCTTAGTTGCGTTATATGCAAAGTTGAAGTCATTATCATTTACAACCACGATGTGATTGGCATCTAGTACAGCAACACCTTCGATCTTCATCGGCATTGTTGATATTGAGGTGCTATTGAAAATAACCTTTTTATTGCTTAAGGCAATGAGCGCTTCAATCTCTGAGTTTGTACCAGCGCCGGTATAGCTTTCAAGCGAAGGAGTCGTAGCAGCTAGATCCCACTTGGTATTTAGGATATTTGCGGATTCAACGATCTTGAAGGTAGATAGCAAGAATGAATTATCGGTACGCTCTTGAATAAGGAGCGTATCTGCATCAAGAGCCACCATTGCTGAAAGCTTTAGATCTGAATTCTTCTTAGTAGTTGAATCTACTTGCCCGACTGGCTGGAATCCGAAGACGAATTCACCGGTAAAGTTTTTGGACCCAATATCAAAGCGCAGAATGCGCGTTGCCAAGCTGACATCACCCACAGCCTTGGTTGGATTAAGTAGCGGACTTTGCAGGCCAATAAAGAGCGTGCGGCCATCAGGGGTCATCGCAAGTGCCTCAAAACCACGGTTTGGTTTGCGCTTTAAGTAAATTTCTGGAATGGATTTAACTGCCTTGTAGTTCTTCGGAGCTCCAGCCCAGTTAACTGGTAGGAAACGAGTTTTAACTACACCTGAAGCGCTCAACTGAGTCAAGCTAGGGGCGTATTCATCAACGATCCAGAAATCTCCGGTCTTAGTCTTGACGATACCTTCGGAGTCTTGGCCAGCTAAGTTATAAAGAGCTGAATTTGTAATGCCAAGCACATCGGTTGGGACAGCGTCATAACCTTTAACATTTGGAAGTCCAGTTACGCCGGCTCCATCTTTTGTGCGGATGGCCATTGAATCGAGAATTACAACTTTCTCACCAGTGACTTTTACTTTCAGAATCATTGGCGAAAACGTAGGGACAACAAAGCCTGTACCGGCACTCTTATCTGGTTGGACTGTGTCGTTATTTGGCCCACGGTCGGTAATTACATAGAAAATAGATGGGTCATCACCAGGCACGTGATACAGATCTGAACCAAGGCCACCAAGCAATACGCCTGCATCATCACTCACAGAACTAGCGATTGATGCATTTGATGCACTCTTTAATGAAATATCAGGAAATGTTGCTGTCGAAATGAGTTTTGCACTCTCTTCAGCGGAAGATACTTGCGGAGCTAGGAGCCCCATTATGGCTAAGCAAACTATTGCTATCTTTTTCAATTTGTTCTCTCCCTTGGTTGATGAGAAAAGAATTAAGGGGCAAGGTGAATTTAAGGTCTGTTTAGAGTGAAGTTCACATTACGGCCAAGTTAATCTTGATAATCTCTAAGACACTTAGCGTTCAGATAAGCGTGCCTTAACCAATGCTTGTAGCAACTTGGCATCTACCGCCCAGTCATTGGGCACCGCAATCATTTTCTTAGTAACTCTGTACTCATTTAATTTGGGGCGGAACTTATCTAGTACTTCGGTGCTCCAAGGCGCAATCGAGATATGGTTCTTAGAAACAGATGCACCAAACACATGGAAGGTACCCAAACGCAGCATTGGTTGATTCCAAGCAATCACGAGTTCCAGATCTGGATATTTCTCGGTGATCGCCTTGATCATCTTCTTAATAGTTTTAGCCTGCGTAGGATCAATGCTCTTGAAATACTGCGCTGGCGTTTCAAACCTGTGAGCCGAGATTGAACCGCGCGAATACATAACCAAGGCATTGGCATGGGCTTGTGAAAAGCCGTAGTTCTCGCGCAAATGAGCAATCTGTTCGGGATATTTCTTACCCTCAAGGGCTGCCATAACCTTGAACCAATATGACATCTTGTCGCCATATTTCTTTTCAATCGCTGGAAAATGCGCCTCGCGACTTGGGTCTTTGGTAGCCATGGCTAAAGGTTATTGCGTAAGCCCAGGAAGTGGAATCCACCCCAAGTTATCGGGATTGACTATTGCTTTTTGCCTTGCTTGAGAGCACCATAATGAAACTTCTAGCGAGAGGTGCCAAATGAAAATGATCTCGTCAACTCTTTAAACACTCACCACATAGGGGCTTTGGTCGTTTCTAATGATGGTAAGTGCATCGATGGAATCGTTTCAGAGCGCGATGTGGTTCGAGCTATGCCCGGCAAACTAGACCAACTGATTGGTATGCATGTTCGAAACATCATGACGGTGGAAGTTCATACCTGCACACCTGATTCAACCGCTGCTGAACTCATGAAAATGATGACCGAGCATAGAATTCGCCACGTTCCCGTCATCGATAATGATGGCTCTTTGATTTCCATAGTCTCGATCGGGGATGTAGTTAAGAACTACGTCAGTGAACTTAGTTCAGAGAGTCAAGCCTTGCGTGATTATGTGGCGAGTGGAAACTAGCTAACTCGCAACGTTTAATAACATCTATTAGGATTTACAAATGAAGAAGTTAAAGGGCTTGCTTAAGGCCGCGCACTTCGGCCCCACCTTGATTGTTACTTCAATTTCCTTTGCTTTCGCAGTTTATTACTGGTGGGAAGGCCCCGCGTACGTAATTGCTTTTGGCGTATTTACTGGTCAACTCATAGTCGGCTGGAGCAATGATCTCTACGATCTTGAAGATGACTTAAAACATCAACGCACCAAGAAGCCATTAGTTTCTGGGCTAATCACTAAGCAATATCTGCAAAAGTGGTTGCGCTTTATGGTGCCATTCTCTTTTGTGGCAAATCTTTTGGGCCCACTTGGAATTAAAGGTGGCTCGGTTTACATGCTAGGTATCGCTTGTGGAGTTGCATATAACTTCTACTTTAAGTTCTCGATACTTTCACCGCTGCCCTATGCCATTGCATTCGCTGCACTTCCATCATCGGTTGTAATTTCTAAAGATTTAAACCCGCCACTTTGGATGTTAATTGGGGGAGCGCTATTTGGAATGGCCGCTCACTTCATCAATGTCATCAAGGATATGGATCAAGATCAAGCCAGCGGAATCAAAGGACTGCCACAGCGTCTTGGTAAAACGAAATCAATCGCAGCCGCTGCAATATTAATCGCTTTAGGCGTCACTGCTTTACTTATTAGCTAATTGCCTTAACACTAGATGGCAGAACTAAAGTTGGTTCTGATGCGATTGCTTTCTCTTTCAGCGATTCCAATTCTTCAAGCAGCGGAGCGATGCCAGTTTCATGCGCCGCAGTTGCCGATCCTAAGAAACGATTAAACTCGCGGCCAACCTCTGGCGTGAAGCGCACACCTGATGTTGTCTTGCGGTTTGAAACGCTAATGAAGTAATCAGATTCATCAGGCGTGGTCGATAACATTAACAACTTATCGAAATTCCATTCTTGCGTCTGCACCGGCCCGGCAAATACCAATCGTTCGGTTGTTAACATCACAATACCTTCATCTTTATCCATTTGAAGCGCTTCCCCTGGAACTGCAGTGCCTTGCATCGCACCAACTCGAAAGCGAACTCCGCCACCAATAGGAATGCTGACACCAGTTGAACCGCCTACATAACGAGTTGGGGTTCGCCCAGTTTCGTGAAAGACAGCTCGACCAGTCCAGAGCGCAATCTCGCCTGGCTTTTGCATCAAAGTATTAGGCACTGAGTCATCGCCTTTATCGGCTGCGGTGAAAACCTCAATTAACTTTTCGAGCTGCGTGATGTCTTCCTGCCAAACGTAGTGCAGATAATCAAACTCTTGCGTTGCCCGCTTATCTGCCCGTTTTGCCTTAAAGTCAGCGAAGAATCCCATGGCTAAAGATTAGACGGATAGGCTGACATATAGTGCAAATTCCACTGAAGTTACAAACGGGTTTAAACGCGCCACTCAAATTGAGCCCATTTTTTGACTTGGCCTTCCGAACATATCTAACTTGTCAGTTACCTAGAGTAATTTGAAGGCATGTTCGAATTGTTCATCTTTACGGTCTTCACTTATTTTCTCTATCAAGCATTGGCTAAATCCATTAAGAGGATTATTTCTCACTTACGCAAGCCGCAAAACCTTGATGACGAGTTACGCCAACTAATCGAGAGTTCAAGTGACAACACCGCCATCGCCCTCGAAATTAAATCATTTCTACTCGACCTTATTAATGATGCCAAGAAT
>JAPLAW010000069.1 GCA_026393075.1 Actinomycetota bacterium
CACTGTGCTTGAAGCAGGAGACACTGAACTACTTCCAGGTGAACTCGTTGAACGTGGTCGCTTCGAAGTTGAAAACCGTCGCGTTGTAACTAGCGGAGGCAAGGCTGCATCAGGTCGCCCAGAACTATTGGGTATCACCAAGGCATCTCTTGCAACTGAGTCATGGTTGTCAGCGGCTTCATTCCAGGAAACAACTCGCGTACTTACAGATGCGGCCCTTTCAGAGAAGAGCGATCCATTGCTCGGTCTGAAGGAGAACGTCATCATCGGTAAGTTGATCCCAGCTGGTACCGGCCTTGCCCGTTACCGCAACATCCGAGTTGAACCTACTGAAGAAGCGAAGGCCGCAGTTTATGCAGCCTACGATGAGTATGACTTCACACCGTTTGATCAAGGTGGTTCAGGTGAAGCAGTTCGTCTCGATGAGTTCGAGTCAAACCGCTAAGTAAATTAAATTAAGTAACGCCCGTCGCAGAATTTGCGGCGGGCGTTATTTATTTCGGCTAGAGTTTTTCTTATGAGCAGCGATGATAAGTACCATGTAAAGCGCCACGATGATCGCGAAGTTTTCGATCGCGACCAAATAAACGCACTACTTGATAGCGAATATGTGGCTCACGTGGGTTTTGTTGATAACGACGTAAACGAGCCATTTGTACTACCCATGGCCTTTGCTCGCGATAATGATCGTATTTTGCTGCATGGTTCAACTGGTTCCAGGCTAATGATGAAGATTGCCGAAGGTGCACAACTTTGTATTACGGTAACAAAATTAAATGCAATCGTGGTTGCCAAGTCTGCCTTTAATTCTTCGATGAATTATGAATCAGTAATGATCTTTGGCAAAGCTAAGCTGCTTAAAGATGACGAGAAGATGGCTGCGATGACTGCTATTACTGAAGTCCTTGTTCCAGGCATGAGTACTTATGCACGTGCGCTAAAGCCAAAAGAAGTGGCTGGCACCATGATTGTTGAAGTCCCGTTAACTAAATATTCGGCAAAATCTCGCACCGGGGGAGTCATTGACGAACCCGAAGATAAAGAACTACCGATTTGGTCAGGAGTCATTCCGCTGACAACTCTTCGTGGTGCACCGGTTACGGCAGAAGATTCGGCTGGCATCGCAGTCCCGCCTCACATTAAGTAATAAAACGCCGTAAAACGGACATTTCGGGCGGGATATCCCCAGATTTAGTAGCCCACAAGGACACGCCCGAGGGTGAAAAAAGAGGCCATTTAGGGGTAGTTGGCCAAGGCCAGGAGTAAAAGGGCGTTTTGACTCTGCAACAAGATTGCAGATACCCTTCGCGTCTGCTCTTTTTTAGAGCTTTATTACAGACTGCCGGTAAAGAAATTTATTAGCAATCATGCGCGAATCGGGCAACACACCCGAGCGCGTGGGTCGGTGATTAAGCGTGAATAAAAGCAGTAACGAATGGAGAAGCATGCCAACGATTCAACAGCTAGTTCGACGTGGTCGCGAAGATAAGACTACGAAGACAAGCACACCTGCGCTAAAGGGTTCACCTCAGCGACGCGGTGTATGTACACGTGTTTATACAACAACACCTAAGAAGCCAAACTCAGCGCTTCGTAAAGTGGCACGTGTTCGTCTCACCAGCGGTATGGAAATTACTGCATACATTCCAGGTGAAGGTCATAACTTACAAGAGCACTCAATTGTTCTTGTACGTGGTGGTCGTGTGAAAGATCTTCCAGGTGTTCGTTACAAAATTATTCGTGGGTCACTCGATACACAAGGTGTTAAGAACCGTAAGCAATCACGTTCACGTTACGGTGCTAAGAGAGAGAAGAAGGCTAGCTAATGCCACGTAAAGGTCCTGTTGTTAAATCACCAGTTGTTGCAGATCCTGTTTACAACTCACCAGTTGTAACTGCGCTAATCAACCGCGTTCTTCTACACGGCAAGCGTTCGACTGCTGAATCAATTGTTTACGATGCGCTAGAAGGTTGCCGCACAAAGACACAAGTTGATCCACTAATTACTTTGAAGCGCGCACTAGAAAACATCAAGCCAACTGTTGAAGTACGTTCACGTCGCGTTGGTGGAGCTACTTACCAGGTTCCAGTTGAAGTTAAAGCTGGCCGTTCAACAACTCTTGCACTTCGTTGGTTAATTGATTACTCACGCGCACGTCGCGAAAAGTCAATGGCAGAACGTCTACAGAACGAATTAATCGATGCCAGCAATGGTCTTGGCGCAGCTGTAAAGCGTCGCGAAGATACTCACAAAATGGCTGAAGCCAACAAGGCTTTCGCTCATTACCGCTGGTAACAGCTAGTTAAAACCGAATAAAACCCAAGATTTATAACCAGAAGATATAAGAGAAGCAGAGGAAACAGTGTCAGCAGCGTCAACAGTAGAGAAGATCGATCTAGCTACGGTTCGTAACATCGGAATCATGGCTCACATCGACGCGGGCAAAACCACGACTACTGAGCGCATCCTTTTCTATACCGGTATCAACTACAAGATTGGTGAAGTGCACGAAGGTGCAGCCACCATGGACTGGATGGAACAAGAGCAAGAGCGCGGCATCACTATTACTTCTGCAGCAACTACTTGTATGTGGGACAAGCACCTAATTAACATTATTGATACACCAGGCCACGTGGACTTCACGGTTGAAGTAGAGCGTTCACTTCGTGTTCTAGATGGCGCTGTTGCAGTATTCGATGGCGTTGCAGGTGTTGAACCACAATCAGAAACAGTTTGGCGTCAAGCAGATCGTTACTCAGTTCCACGTATTTGTTTTGTTAATAAGTTAGACCGCACCGGTGCATCATTTGATAAGTGCGTAAGCATGATTAAAGATCGCCTAAATGCTGTAGCTCTAGTTCTACAACTTCCAATTGGACTTGAAGGCGATTTCCTTGGCGTTGTTGATCTAATTGCGATGAAGGCACTTACATGGCGCGGTGAAACCCAAAAGGGTGAAGATTACACAATCGAAGAAATTTCAGCTGACATGCTAGAAAAGTGCAAGCAAGCTCGTTACGAAATGGTCGAGACACTTGCCGAAAATGATGACATTGTTATGGAAAAGTATTTAGCTGGCGAAGAGCTTTCTGAAGTTGAAATCATTGCTGGTATCCGTCGCGCAACACTTGCGGCCAAGCTAACTCCAGTTTTAACTGGTTC
>JAPLAW010000006.1 GCA_026393075.1 Actinomycetota bacterium
GGCAGCCGCATCAAGTGGGATTCGCACATCGGCTGCGATTGCGGCAAACATCGTGTTTGGTTTTCCTTCGCGCATTGCAAGGGCGGCAGCAACTGCATGTTCTTTAATAACTTCGTGGGCAACTTCGCGACCAACGCCAGCCTTAACTGCAGCCATCAGAATTTTTGTTGTTGCTAAGAATGGTAAGTAGCGTTCTAGCTCGGTTGCAATGACGGCCGGGAACGCACCGAACTCAGCGATAACCGTTAAGAAAGTTTCGAGCAAACCATCGATGGCGTAGAAAGAATCAGGTAGCGCAACGCGACGAACAACACTGCAGCTGACATCGCCTTCGTTCCATTGATCGCCAGCTAATTCGCTAACCATTGAGGCATAACCGCGCAGAACAACTGATAAACCATTAACGCGTTCGCAAGAACGAGTATTCATCTTGTGTGGCATTGCGCTGCTACCAACTTGGCCAGCTTTAAAGCCTTCGGTTACTAGTTCAGCACCAGCCATAAGGCGAATTGAGGTGGCAAGTGATGAAGGACCGGCAGCTAACTGGACCAAAGTTGTGACCACGTCGTAATCGAGCGAACGTGGATAAACCTGACCAGTTGAATCAAGAACGTTTTCGAAACCAAGTTCGGCGGCAATGGCAGCTTCGAGCTTGAAATGCGCATCGCTGCTACCCAGTAAATCAATGGAATCTTGCGCGGTGCCCACTGGGCCCTTGATTCCACGCATCGGATAGCGCTCTTGAAGCGCTGTTAAACGGGCGTAAGCGAAGAGCAACTCTTCAGCCGCTGATGCAAAGCGCTTACCGAGAGTTGTAATTTGCGCCGGCACATTGTGCGAGCGACCAGCAATTGGTTGCGCGGAATATTGCGCAGCCCGATCACCCAGGGCTGCCAGAACTGCCACAACTTTGTCGTGGACAATGTTTAAACCATCGCGCACTTGTAGGGCTTCAATGTTTTCGGTTAGGTCGCGGCTAGTCATGCCAGCATGAATTGCTTCGTGGCCAGCTAGTGCGTTGAATTCTTCGATACGTGCTTTAACATCGTGACGCGTTACTTTCTCACGAGCATCGATTGAAGCTAAATCAACTTTATTAATTACTTTTTCATAGTCGGAAATTACTTTGGCATCGATGGCGTGGCCTAGAGTTGATTGCGCGCGCATGACGGCAATCCAGAGTTTGCGCTCTTGAATGATTTTTGATTCGGGCGCAAAGATCTCGCGCATCTGTGCTGATGCGTAACGGCTACCTAACAAGCTAGCGGACTGGGTCACTGCAGCATTCTCTCGCATTTAATTGCCCTTCTCTGCCACCGACGCATTTAGCGCGATGTCGGTTCGGTAGAACGAATCGGTTAATTTGATTTGCGAGATTGCGCGGTAGGCCTGGTTGCGGGCTTCAGTTAAATCGCTACCTATGCCGGTCACAGTTAGCACTCGCCCACCGTTTGCTAGCAACTTGCCGTCGGCGCTTTTAGTACCAGCGTGGAAGATTTGGGTATCTGCAACATTTGGTAGCGCCGAAATCTCACCCCCTGCAATTGGATTAGCCGGATATCCGGGTGCTGCCAATACAACAGTGACAGCTGAATCATCGCGCCATTGCAACGCGACATCATCTAGATCATCAGTTGCAGCTTTGTAGAGCAAGTGCGCCAGCGGAGTTTGTAATCGTGGAATTAAAACTTGGGTCTCAGGGTCACCAAAGCGAGCATTAAATTCGATGACCTTTAGGCCGGTATCCGTTAGGGCTAGACCTGCATATAACAAGCCTATAAATGGGGTTCCACGCGCTGCCATCTCGGCAATCATCGGCGCTAAAACTTGGGTGTAGACATCATCTTCGAGATCAGTTGGTGCCCAAGGCAACGGTGAGTACGCACCCATGCCGCCAGTGTTCGGGCCTTCGTCGCCATCTAGTGCACGTTTGTAATCTTGGGCAGGTTGCATCGGAATAATGTTGCGACCATCGCTAATGCCGAATAGCGAAATCTCGGGGCCGGCTAAGTATTCTTCAATTACTACGCGTTCGCATTGCAGCGCGTGCGCAATGGCCTCATTGCGATCAGAGGTAACAACCACACCTTTACCAGCGGCTAAGCCGTCATCTTTAACCACGTATGGCGCACCAAAAGTATCTAGAGCGCGTTCGATTTCTAATTGCACTGGGCCAACGGTGAAACTTTTAGCAGTTGGAACACCAGCATCGTGCATTACTTCTTTCGCAAAGTTCTTACTGCCCTCAAGTTGCGCGGCTGCCTTTGATGGCCCAAATACTTTTATGCCAGCTGCGCGCAGACGATCAGCTGCGCCGTTAACAAGTGGAACTTCGGGGCCGATAACAACGAATTCAATTTCAAGAGATTTTGCTAAATCAACAATTGCTTGATTGTTTTTGATATCTAACTCGTGACAAGTGGCAAATTGCTCGATACCCGGATTGCCAGGTGCGACATGTAGTTCGGTGCAGAAAGTATCTGCGTGTAGTCCTAGTGCCAGGGCGTGTTCGCGACCGCCGCTTCCGACTAGGAGGATTTTCATCTTTAGATGAACTCCTTCACGACGATAGTCTCGTCGCGGCCCGGCCCGACGCCGATTGCACTCATCGGCGCCCCTGAGATTTTCTCTAAGTAGGCAACATAAGCTTGCGCGTTCTTTGGTAAGTCTGAAACTTTGCGAGCGCTGCGAATATCTTCAGTCCAGCCCGGTAGGTATTCATAAATTGGTTTGGCGTGGTGGAAATCTGATTGCGATGCAGGCAGTTCTTCAACGCGCTTGCCATCGATCTCATAAGCCACACATACTGGGATTTGCTCCCAGCCAGTAAGCACATCGAGCTTGGTTAAGAAGAAATCAGTTAGGCCGTTAACGCGCACGGCGTAGCGAGCAATTGGTGCGTCATACCAACCGCAACGACGATTGCGTCCAGTTGTTACGCCAACTTCGCCGCCGATGCTGCGTAGTTTTTCGCCATCTTCATCAAGTAACTCAGTTGGGAACGGGCCGCTACCAACGCGAGTTGTGTAGGCCTTAACGATTCCGATTACGCGTTCAATCTTGGTTGGGCCAATGCCAGAACCGGTGCAAGCACCGCCAGCAGTTGGATTACTGGAAGTTACGAATGGATAAGTTCCGTGATCAACATCGAGCAGAGTGCCTTGCGAACCTTCGAGCAGAATTGTTTTGCCCGCCTTAAGTGCTTGATCCAGAATCAAAACGGTGTCGGCAACATATGGGCGCAAGATTTCGGCATACTCAAGATATTCCTTAAGTACTTCTTCGACCTCAATATCTTTGCGATTGAAAACTTTAATCAGAACTTGGTTCTTATCGCGAAGTGCTGCTTCAAGTTTCTGACGCAGAATTGAAGGATCGAATAAATCTTGCACACGAATACCGATGCGATTGATTTTGTCGGCGTAGGCCGGCCCAATACCGCGACCAGTTGTACCGATCTTGGAATTACCCAAGAAACGTTCGGTAACTTTGTCGATGGTGCGGTGATATGGCGTAATCAAATGCGCGTTGGTGCTAATTAGTAATTTGCTGCAATCAATGCCGCGTTCGGTTAAACCTTTGATCTCTTGCAACAAGACACCTGGATCAATAACCACACCGTTGCCAATAACTGGGATTACATTTGGACTTAAAATTCCAGAAGGTAATAAGTGCAACGCATACTTTTGATCACCGATTACAACTGTGTGACCGGCATTGTTGCCACCTTGATAGCGAACTACATAATCAACGCGATCACCGAGCAGATCGGTAGCTTTACCCTTGCCCTCATCGCCCCACTGAGCTCCCAGTAGAACTAATGCAGGCATCGGTAAAGCCTTTCTCTTGCTATCAGCGGTGAGTGAAGTTTACTTGCGAGAGGTGGTTCCGGTGGAACGAAGGTCTTCGCAACCCTTAACAACGCGAGCAGCCATGCCAGCCTCAGCCAACTTGCCCCATGCGCGTGGGTC
>JAPLAW010000050.1 GCA_026393075.1 Actinomycetota bacterium
CTCGCGCTTTAGCCTTATTCCTATTCGGGTTACCTGGCTCTTGTTATGTTTATAACGGCCAAGAGCTTGGTCTGCCCGATGCTGAGTTAGCCGATAACGATCGCCAAGATCCGGTCTTCTTTCGTACCAGTGGTGAAGCAAAGGGTCGCGATGGTGCACGAGTGCCAATGCCTTGGTCTGGCGAAGTTACCCCCTTTGGTTTCTCTTCAGGAAAACCATGGCTACCACTGCCTGCAACTTGGAAAAACTTAACTGTTGAATCTCAAGTTAACGATCAGGAAAGTTCGCTGTCGCTATATAAGAAAGCACTTTCCGAGCGAGCAAAACTTTTCAGTGGAGCCAATAATTTCACTTGGGATATCAGCAGAATTGAAGAAGGGCTCCTAGGATTTTCCCGCGGCGGAATTCAGGTTTACTTAAACTCTGGCAGTAAATCAGTAAAACTTCCGGCAAGTGAAATAATTCTTTCATCTAGCGGTGCGCCAACCTGTGAAAATGGTGAGTTAGAACTCATAAAAGGGCGAGCCGTATGGTTCAAACGGTGAGAATTCCCCGCCATCTGTAAAGTTGCGCCATGGAATCGACTACGACCTGGCTAGTAACTATTGGCATTCTTTCAGCAGTAATTGCCTTCGACTTAATTTTGGCAATCTTACGTCGCAATAAAGAGACCAGTATGCGTGAAGCCGCAATCTGGACCGTTGTATACGTATCCGCAGCTATTGCCTTTGGTTACTTCATGCCTAACTGGACTCCAAGTGAGACTGCTCAAAAAGAGTTCTTTGCCGGCTGGCTAACTGAGTACGCCCTCTCGGTCGATAATATATTTGTATTCGTAATTATCTTAAGTCGCTTGCAGATCGAAAAGACAAAGCAACAACTTGTCTTGCTATTAGGAATCATTATTGCGCTGATTTTGCGCGGAATATTTATTGCTGCCGGAACCGCGATTATTACTCGATTCTCAAGTGCCTTCTTTATCTTCGGCGCTTTCTTGATCTACACCGCATATCAGCTCTTGCGTGAAGACGGCAAGGAAGAAGAAGAGCCCGAAGATAGTCGCATTGTTAAATTCATGCGTTCAAAGGGTGCGAGCTCTTTCACTATTGCCTTGATCACCCTAGGTGTAACCGACTTGGTCTTTGCCCTTGATTCAATTCCAGCGATTTTCGGAATCACTAAAGATCCATACATTGTCGTTACTGCGAATATTTTTGCCTTGATGGGACTGCGTCAGCTTTATTTCCTATTACAAGGGCTACTTAAGAGATTGGTATTTCTCTCAAAAGGTCTTTCAATTATCTTGGCATTTATCGGCGTCAAAATGTTCTTTGAAGCATTCCACGGCATTGGGATTCACGAGATTGCTGGCATCAAAGTGCCTCACGTGACAATTGAATTTAGCCTTGGTGTCATCGTCGCCACGCTTTTGATTACCGCTGTAGCAAGTCTCACCGCAACTCGTAAAGACGGCTCAGAGATTATTTAAATCTATCGCGCGATCTCGCAGAGTGTCACGGCCGTGCTCTTTAGCGCGTTCGTGAACTTTACGGATCTGTAGTTCAAAGCTGGTAATAGCTTTATCAAATGCTGCTACGCCATTGAATTCAGCAGCTTCAGCACGAAGTAACGGGCCAGCGCCACGTGACGTTATAACTACTTTGTGATCGTGTTTACCTTGGCGCGGGTTTTTCTCTTCAATTACTTCGACTTCTACCCGGTCCATTTTTACATTAAATCTTGCTAACGCTTTAAGTTTCTCGTTAACAATTCCTTTGAAATCTTCGGCAACCTGGGCATTTCTCAACTGAATGATAATTTCCATGTATCTACTGTGGCACTAAGTGCTGCGCAATGGAAGTACTAACGAGGTAGTGCAAGTGTGGCGAGCGTTAACCCTAGAGCTAGTGCAATTGACTGTGCCAAAATTGTTAGCGCAGTCTTGCGATCTGCCTTCTTGGCAATTGGATCTGAAACTCTTGAAATCTGTCCTAGCTTGCCAAAATTAAAAGTTCCCATAAATCCATAGGCTAAACAAAATTTCTTTCGTGATTGAATAAATCCGACTGAAAATATCATCAACGGCGCAAACAATGAAAGCCGCGCACTGCCGCTGGCATCGGAACTCAGTAGCCCAACTAAAGATGTTGCTGAGATTACTGCGCCAACGAGCGCGACAACTTGGCGGCGGCGAACTTCGCCAGTGCCAATGTTGCAACTACCAGCCACATATTCTTGGCTCAATTAAGCGTCCTCAGATTCTTCTTCATCGATCCAAGCATCAACTTGCGTCTCATCTTGCTTATCTACCCAAGAGAGAAATGAGCCGATGGCGCGAAAAGCCAATAGAGCTACGCCAACTACCCCGACGAATCGCTTAATTGCTTTTAACATATGCTAAAAATACTCCTATAACTTAAATTTTGCCTAATGAGGCAGTGATGTCATCCCATAAATCATCGACATCTTCACAGCCCACTGAGAATCGGATCAAGGATTCCGAGATCTTGTGGCTCTCAGTTGCCCAACGACGACGACGTTCCCACATAGATTCAATGCCGCCGAGGCTAGTTGTGTTGGTAATGATTTTTGCGCTCTGGGTAACTAGATCTGTGCCAGCAGCATCGCAGGTTAATTCAAATGAAATCATGCCGCCGAAGCCTGGGTAGCGAACTTTGCTCACCTTGGCATGGCCAGCTAAGCGCTTTGCCAGCTCTTTGGCATTAGCTTCAGCCGCTCTGAAACGAAGTGGAAAAGTGCGGATTCCGCGCAGTGCTAACCAAACTTCGAAGGGGCCAGGAATTGCGCCACTTAATTTACGGACATCACCTAAACGCTTATAAAGAGCTGGATCATTGGTGGAAACTGAACCCAAAATAATGTCGCTGTGGCCAGCAAAATATTTAGTTACTGAATGCATTACAAAATCTGCCCCGAATTCAAGTGGCTTCTGAGTTAGCGGTGTGGCCAAAGTGTTATCAACTGCAACACCAACACCTAACTTCTTGGCACCAGCAATAATTGTTTTAAGATCAACATTTTCTAGAGCCGGATTAGTTGGTGATTCCAACCAAAGTAGCGCTGCTCCTTTTGCCGCCTCTAGCACGGCTGCAGTATTGGTTGCTTCAACAAAGCGAACTTCGAGACGACCACTTTCGTGGAAACCCTTTAGTAGCGCAGCAATGCCTTGATAGCCTTCATCGGAAAGAACAACAGGTGCGCCAATTGGAAGTAGATTAAATATCGCAGTTGCCGCAGCTTGACCGGAAGCGAAAACTAAAGTCTCGCCACCTTCGAGAGCGCTGATCGCGTCTTCTAGTGCGGTCCAAGTTTCATTTCCGTAGCGACCATAACCAATTGGACCGCCGGCATGAAAAGTTGAGTTCAGAGCGATTGGGGTATTTAGTTCACCATCTGGCACGGGAACTGGTCGACCAGCACTAATCGCAAGTGTTTCTGGCTTTAACTTTTTATCAGAACTCATAGCTGAAAGCCTATTACTTTTTTACTTTCCAAGAACGGCCATTGCCGCATTATGGCCAGGGATTCCGCTTACTCCCCCGCCTCGTTGCGCACCTGCGCCGCAAATAAAGATTCGGGGATCATCAGTTTCTACGCCCCAGCGCCGGCTATCGCCTTCTTCGCGGAATGGGAAAGTTAGATCACGATGGAAGATATTTCCGCGCGGCAATGAAATCGCTTCTTCTAAATCCAATGGGGTCTTGGCTTCAATGCATGGCGAACCATCGCTATTGCGAGCAATAATTTCAGAGACTGGGTCAACTAAATACTTATCTAATTCAGCGATGAAACCTGCTAGCGCTGTGGCCTTAGTGGCTTCATTATCAGCATCGAAAAGTTCAGCAGGTGTATGCAAGCCAAAGAGAGTCAGAGTTTGATAACCGGCAGCTTGTAGCTCAGGGCTCAAAATTGAAGGGTCAGACAAAGTGTGACAATACATTTCAGATGGGAAACAAGCAGGCAATTTGCCCGCTTTGCTCTCTTGGTATGAAGTTTCCAGTTGAGAAAATTTCTCGCTGATATGGAAAGTTCCAGCAAATGCTAGTTCAGGTGAAATACCACTTTTTAATCTAGGCATCTTCTTTAGCAGCATATTAATTTTAAATTGCGCACCCGACAGACTTGTTGGCTTTGGTTTGTTGCGCAGCTTAGCCAGGACTTGTGGTGCTGCGTTAGAAAGTAAATGGCTAGCTACGAATTGATCGCCATTTTCAATTGTGGCGGTAACTGACTCGGTGTTGCTAGCAAGAGCAGTGACTTTGCTATTGGTACGAATCTCAACACCGGCTGCACGAGCAACGCGTTCTAGTTCTTTCACTAGTGCGCCCATTCCGCCTTTAGGGACTTTCCATTCACCAGTGCCGTTTCCAATCAGGTGATATAGAAAACAAATATTAGCTAACAGGTCATCGGCTGATGCGTGGGTTCCGATT
>JAPLAW010000065.1 GCA_026393075.1 Actinomycetota bacterium
GACGTAAACAAGCGCGTCTTGGTTTGACTCAAATTGGTCAGGGTGGAGATAAGACTCGCAAGAAAGTGCAATTTTGCACTTGTGTGGGGGAAGTACTTTGCTTCGGTCGAAGCAATGCCTAATTCTACCTTGGATTATTAAATTTACTTACCACTTGATTTACGCGGCAATCTGTAGCCTTTCGTAATGAGTTCAGCGAAAACTAAATCCTGGGTGCCTCTTTATATAGCTCTCGGAATTGTGTGGGGCTGTTCATTCATCTTTATTAAGTTAGGTCTTGAGTTCTTAACCCCATTTGGGGTCGCATTTGGCCGCTGTGCGTTAGGCGCGATTACTTTACTAATTGCGCTCAAAGTAATGGGTTTGCAGTTGCCGAGAGAAAGATCGACTTGGCGCCATTTATGGGTCGTTTCACTTTTACTTAATGCGATCCCAGGAATTCTTTTTGCTGTTGCCGAAACCGAAGTAACTTCAATTCTGGCCGGAATTATTAACGCGGTAACGCCACTAATGACTTTGCTGGCAATCATGATCGCATTTCGCGAGGAAAAGTTACCTAGCCACCAAGTGATTGGATTATTTCTTGGTTTCATCGGAGTGCTGATTGTCTTAGGTGCTTGGAATGGTTTGGGTACTAACCCTTGGTGGGCGATTGGAGCGCTGCTATTAGCGGTTGCTTGTTATGGAATTTCATTTCCGTATTCACGTAGAAATGTTTTGCCTCTGAACCTAAAGCCCGAAGTCATGGCTGCTACTCAATTAGTTGCTGCAACTGTAACTTTGTTACCATTTTATCTATTCGATGGCATCGCTGAAGATAATTACCGAATTGGACCAGTACTTGGAATGTTAGGTCTAGGAATATTTGGAAGCGGCTTTGCCTATATTTGGAATTTTAAGATTATGTCAGCTGCCGGAAGTGCGATTGCGTCCTCGGTAACTTTTGTTACACCCGTAGTCGCCGTAATCGTAGGCATAATTTTCTGGGGTGAGAATATTACCTGGAATGAACCAGTAGGTGGATTATTTGTATTGCTTAGTGCTGCAATTGCACAAGGTCGGGTAAAAGCTTTTAATCGATCTTAAAACCACTAGTCGATTTTAAAACCACTAGTCGATCTTAAAACCATCTTTAATCGGACCTAGTTCAACGCCAGCTCTGGTGTGATCGCTGACTTCACCTCGCTCTAGTTGTGATTTATGTGCCATGTCATGCCAGCGATCTTCAATTTTTCCATATTTCCAAAGCAGTAATGCGATCGCCCAAACGACTACAAATAGTCCAACAATGATGTAGCCAGCTGAATTCAAGTCAAAACCAGCAGCGTAATCCCAGAAGAAACCTGTTAAATTCAACTGATCTGCAATCACTTGGCAGATCTCTAAGCCACCTACGAATAGTGCAACTCCCACAGATAATCCGGTAATTACGATGTTGTAGTAAACCTTACGAACTGGTTTGGAAAATGCCCACCCGTATGCGAAGTTCATAAATGAACCATCGATTGTGTCTAGTAGTGACATGCCGCCGGCAAAGAAAAGCGGTAAAGAAATAATTGCCCACCAAGGTAGCCCTGCGATAACAGAAGATCCAGCAAGGACTAGTAAGCCAACTTCAGTTGCGGTATCAAAACCTAAGCCAAATAAAATTCCGAGCGGATACATTTTCCAAGACTTATCAATACGTCGGGCAATTGGGCCAAAGAAACGCATCAACAAGCCTCGTGAATCTAAGTGTTTCTCAAGTTCTTCTTCGTTGTATAAGCCTTTGCGCATTTTCATAAATACGCCCAAGATTGAAACTAAAACAATTAAATTCAATATTGCAATCAGCATCAGGAAAGTTCCAGAAACTGTGGTGCCAATTAATCCGGTCCAATGATGCAATGAAGAGTTTTCATCTTTAAGTTGAGTACCCAGTGCTTTGATTCCAAAGTTGAGCAAAATTGCTAGACCGGCAACAACGGAAGAGTGTCCGAGCGAGAAGAAGAAACCAACAGCAAGAGGCCGTTGACCTTCAGCCATTAATTTACGAGTTGTGTTATCGATCGCTGAAATATGGTCAGCATCGAATGCGTGGCGCATACCTAATACATATGCCAATGCGGCAGTTCCCCAGCCGAAAAGTGAACCATCGGCTAATTCATAATTGCCCGAAGTCGCGCGCCACATCAGTAGGGCACCGGCAACATGAAGGAAGGCGATAAAGCCAAACATCAGGCCCATGCGACGCCATTCCTCGCTGGTCAGCAGCTCGCGAATAGGCGTGCGCGCTGGCTTTGGGGTGGTTATGTTCAAAAAAGCTCCCTGATGAGTGACCCGCTGCAGATGCGAATCGTTTGCAACAAAAGTCTAAGCCACGCTCAATAACCTGTCCATTTGAAATGGTGTCGGGGCCACTCTCGCCCCATATGGACAGGTTGAGCGTATAGAGTCACGGTTACTCGATGGTTGCTGGGAACTATGACTAGAGGAGATCTGCATGAGCGATGACGAAGGCATGGAAGATCTAGTAACTGAGGAAATGCTCTGGGATCGAATTCCAGAAGTTGAAGGCGCAGAACGTGC
>JAPLAW010000025.1 GCA_026393075.1 Actinomycetota bacterium
TGTTGGCGATGTAGTTCGCTTGTTCTCATTCCGACAAGGTCAAGCCAACTTGGTTGAATTAACGCTTCCGGATAACTCAACTTGTCTAGGCAAAACAGTTGAAGAAATAACTTTGCCCGAGAATTCAGCGCTAGCTGCAATTGTTCGTGATGGTCGAGTTGTAACACCTAAACCACACGAAGTATTTACTGCTGGCGATGAACTACTTTTTGTAGCGACAGCTGAGGCGCAAGAGCTCCTCAAGCAATGCTTTATCGCTAACTAACGTCCGTTGGTTTTTCCGGCGCTATTGCCGCTGGTGCTTTCCTAATAATCAACCAAGAACCCCAAGCAACAGCTGCAAATAGCGGATACCCCATTGCCAAGCGAGCAGTACCCAGCGCAGTTAGATTGCCAGTTTTATACAACGGGTATTGCACGATTAAGCGAGATGCAAACAAGCCAACCCAAAGCCAACTAGCTTTGATATATGCCCGCTTACGTTCTGCGACTTTACGCCAATGTAAATTCTCGCCGAGGATTGGGCCGAGTACTAATCCCAGAATCGGAAAGCCAACTAAATTTGCGACTAAATAAACTGAACCATAGACAATATTTATGATCAAGCCCGGCAAGTAGTAATCAACGGCTGAACCAGTCTTACGTGCAAGGAATGCGCAGAAGACAACCCCGATTAACCCGGAAATCACATGTTGCAAGGTGTCTTTCTTGGCTAAACGCAGAATTGCTAGAACTAACGCCGTAATAACTGCAGCGGTCGCTGCATTTTGCAAGTCTTTACCGATGTTAAATGCAATTAAGAACACCAGTGCTGGCAGGCCAGAATCCAATAAACCTTTTTTGCCACCTAGCGCGTCAATTACTTTCTTTTGATCACTCATAGTTAAGCCAATCCAGTGGAACCGAAGCCACCATCAGAACGACCTGAACCAGGCAACTCTTCAACTTCAACAAAATCCGCATGTTCTACTTTCTGGAAAACTAACTGCGCAATTCGATCGCCGCGTTTGAACGAGATGCTCTCGCGCGGATCAAGGTTAATAAGAATTATTTGCAGTTCCCCGCGGAATCCAGCATCAATAGTGCCTGGTGTATTTACCATTGAGACTCCGTGTTTGATCGCAAGCCCAGAACGAGGGTGAGCAAAGGCGGCATAACCATTAGGGAGTGCAATTGCGATTCCAGTTGGAGCAAGAGCGCGCTCCCCTGGTTCTAAAGTTAAATCAATGCGAGTCACAATATCGGCGCCAGCATCACCACCCTTTGAATATTTAGGTAGTGGCACACCTGGATCAAGGCGCTTGATTAATACTTGCAGATCACTCATGGATTAATTTCAAACTCTGGATCAACAAAGGCTAATAGTTCAGGATTTTTCGCGACTTCCTTTAAGAAACCTTCTGGCGCTTTAGTTAAGAAGTGTGACATGGGCACGATTACAAATAGCGCTGCAGCTCGAACTGCTATCTCGCCATCAGGTGAACCTAAACGGCCAACAGCTGCTGAATAAACTTTACGATTAACTTGGCCGGTGATTTCTGCCGTTATATAAAGCGTCGTGCCTAGCGGAACTGGTCGAATGAAATCAGTTTCTAGGCGAGCGGTTACGGCGGGCGAACGCAGTAACCACATCAACTTTCCTAGTGCTTCATCGAAAGCTAATGAGAGTAAACCGCCATGAGCCAGACCTGGTGCACCTTGATGATTCTCGGTAACTGTAAATTCTGCTGTGATCGTTGCACCTTCGCCAACGTGAGCCACTAAATGCAAGCCAGTCGGGTGTAACTCACCGCACCCAAAACAATGGCCATAATGCGATGGCACTTTGGTACCGGTCGCAGGGGCAAGTGGATGACGCTCGGGAATTACAGATCCTGCGGGCGGTGTGGTGCTGGCAACGCGACTCATGTCATAAGGCTACTTTATTTATTTCACGATAGCGTGGTCTTATGAGATTTAGAGAAGTGATTCGCGCGCCATTTTGGCTCTTAGCCTTTATTTACTTTCTCTTTATGTCCTTAGTCGTTGCCGTTTGGGCCGCAGTCGGAAACCAATCCGCGCTAATTACTTCGGTTGTCAGCACCATTCTGATCGTGCTGATTGCGTTAAAGACCACGCTAGTAATTGAGGTTGATGAAAATGAATTGAGAGCAGGCCCTGCTCATATCGAACTTAAATTCCTTGGCCAGAGCTCAGCACTTGATAGCAAGGAAATGGGCCGACTTCGCACTCGCGATGCCGACCCAGCTTCTTTTCTAATCTTTAGATTTTGGCGATCAACCGGAGTGAAAGTTGAAATTAACGATCCTCGCGATCAAACTCCGTATTGGTTAATTACTTCGAAAAGAAATTACGAACTTTCCGAAATTCTTAACGGTTAAGCGCATTCCTTACAAACTGCAGTAGCGCCTTCGCCTTTTGCTAATTGAGTACTGTGATGTACCAAGAAACAACGTGAGCAAGTGAATTCATCAACTTGCTTTGGAACTACGCGAACAGAAAGCTCTTCACCAGATAAGTCAGCACCTGGTAGCTCAAGGCTCTCAGCAGCTTCGGCTTCATCGACATCAATCTGACCGGATTGAGCATCGACGCGTTGCGCCTTTAACTCCTCAAGCGATTCTTCATGTAACTCTTCATCGGTTTTTCTGGGGGTGTCATAATCGGTTGCCATTGCTCTCACCTTCTTTCCAAACTAAGTCGAAGCCAAATTAATGGCAAACGCTGCTGGAAATACCCAGCGGGCGCATAGTGGCGCATTACTGCCTGGTTTAACTAATTGAACGCTCGGCGTGTCGGAAATATTCCCGTCACATGAGTGCTGTCTGAGTAGTTACCGAACGATTTCTTCGATCTCTTTGGCTAATCCCCCATCAACACGTGCATGCAGCGAGGTTCCTTCCGGAAGATACTCCTCGCGCAAAATTTCGCCACGTTCGTGAATCGCACTCACTAGATCGCCACGGTCATAAGGGATCACAGTATTGATTTCAATTTTAGGTCTAGGCAATGAACTTTCAATTGCGTGAACTAAACCTTCAATTCCAAATCCGGTGCGAACTGAGAAGGCGTAGCTATTTGGTTCAGTACGCAGAATTTGCATGACCATATCTGGGTCAGCGATATCGACTTTATTAATCGCAATAATCTCAGGAATATCACCGCCGCCAATTTCGGTAATCACTTCGCGTACCGCTCTGATCTGTTCAAACGGATCTGAATGCGAGCCATCGACAACATGGACGATTAAATCTGAACCAGATACTTCTTCTAGCGTTGATTTAAAGGCATCGATTAATTGATGCGGGAGATGTCGAACAAAACCTACGGTGTCAGATAACGTGTAAATCCGACCATCTTCAGTTTGTGCTTTTCTTACGGTTGGATCAAGAGTTGCAAATAGAGCGTTCTCAACTAAGACACCCGCATTGGTTAACTTATTTAAAAGCGAGGACTTACCTGCGTTGGTATATCCCGCAATTGCTACTGATGGAATGTTATTGCGCCGACGTTCCTGTCGTTTAGTGTCACGTGAAACTTTCATCTCGGCGATCTCGCGACGAAGCTTTGCCATCTTGTCACGAATGCGGCGGCGATCAGTTTCAATCTTAGTTTCACCCGGACCGCGGCCACCAATACCAGCACCACCGGCTGCACGACCACCAACTTGGCGCGAGAGTGATTCACCCCAGCCACGTAAGCGCGGTAATAGATAGGAAATCTGCGCCAGCTCTACTTGCGCCTTACCTTCTTTGCTTTTCGCATGTTGTGCGAAAATATCAAGAATCAAAGCGGTTCGATCAATGACCTTTACTTTAACTTTCTCTTCTAACTGTCGAAGTTGTGATGGTGAAAGTTCGCCATCGCCTTCCATTACTTCAGAGCCCGCAGTCTCGGCGAGTGCTTTCAACTCAGCTAGGGAGTTCTCAGCCATCGTCGAGTTGCCTTCAGTCCAGACGCCAACCAAGACTACTTTTTCTAACTGGAGCTCGCGATACTCAGCTTCCGAAATATCTTGTAGCTGAGTGGAAAAGCCTTTAACGCGACGAAGCGCATTGCGCTCTACTAAATCAGGCTGAATGCTTTCGGCGTAATCATCACTATCAGCACCATCAAATTCAGCTGCTACCCGCGCACTTTCGGCAAGCAGGGCTTCAAATTCATCGAATTCGTCGCCTGGTTTACTCACAATTTAACAATAGAGCAATAGTGATCAAACTGCCTATTTTCTCGGCTGCCGATCACAAAGAAGTGACTTATTATCTTAATCAGCTACTAAATATTTGCTGATGTCATGATCGGCAATTAATACAGCTGGACCAATAAGCGTTGCGTTGCTGTGCCCGTCAATATCAACTTCCAAACGACCACCCGGAGGATTAACTATCCACCTAGCAGGTAGCTTTGCTTTGGTATGAATTGTTGCAGCGAGTGCAACGGCACATACGCCAGTGCCGCAAGATCTTGTTTCACGGCTGCCGCGTTCAAAGACACGCATCTTTACTTCACGTTCACCAGTGATCTCAACAAATTCAACATTTACGCCTTCAGGGTAGGCGTCCTTAGGGCGAACAACTGGTGCATCAGCAAGTGTGCCAACTTCGCCTAGATCATCTACAAAAACAACTGCATGCGGATTGCCAACACTGATGTGATAACCATTCCAGGCTTTGCCATTTGTGGCTGCTGAAATCTCTTCATCTTCATCGGTTACTTGACCCATATTCACTGAAATATCTCCGGTAGCAGGTACCCGCAGATGCTTAACGCCATCGCGAGTATCAATTGCAAAAATACCTTCAGGTTGATAACCACGCTCAACTAAATACTTTGCAGTTACGCGAATACCGTTACCGCACATTTCAGCTAGCGAGCCATCGGCATTGCGGTAATCCATAAACCAGCGCTCATTTTTCTTACCGATTCGAATTAAGCCATCGGCGCCTATTCCAGTTTCCCGATTACAAATAGCAGCAGTCTGCGCAGTCGTAATGGATGCTTTATTTTCAGGGTCAAAAACTAGAACAAAGTCATTTTCGGTTCCGTGGCCATAAGTCGCAATCATGATTTGGCTATTCTATTTCCTGCAAGATTATTTCGAGTCGAGGCTGGATCGGTGAAATCCATTTAATTCGAGCATCTCGCGAGAACCAAGTTTCTTGGCGTCTGGCGTACTGCCTAGTTGCCCGCTTAGTTTCTTCAATCGCAGCATCAAGTGTTAGATCACCTCTGCGCATTGCAATGACTTGGGCATAGCCGAGTGCTAATTGGGCTGTGCGTGCCGAAGTTATCCCGGCCGCAATACAGCGATCAACTTCTTCAACTAAGCCTGCGGCATACATGCGATCTACGCGATCACTGATTCGTTCCCCGAGTGCTTCGCGATCCATGACTAATCCAAACTGTCGAGCGGCTGGATAAAGTTCAGAATCTTTGCGAGGCAAGTTCGCAGTGAAAGGTTTTCCAGTAATTTCGATAACTTCAAGTGCTCGAACTATGCGGCGGGTATTTGCGCGATCAATGGCCAGGGCTGCCGCCGGATCAAGTTTTTCTAGTCGCTCGAATAAAACATGTGCGCCAAGTTCTGCTACTTCGCGCTCTAGCGCTTCACGAACTGCCGGGTTGGTATCTGGAAAATTAAGCTCATCAAGAATTGCTTTGATGTAAAGCCCAGTTCCGCCCACAATTACTACTGATTTTCCACGACTCTGGATCTCCGCGATTTTCGCACGTGCCTGACTTTGATACCAAGCCACATTCGCATCTTCGGTTACTTCAAGAACATCAAGCAGGTGATGCGGAATCCCCTGGCGTTCTTCGACACTTATCTTGGCGGTACCAATATCCATGCCTTTATAGAGTTGCATTGAATCAGCATTGATAATCTCGGCATCAATCTTTTGAGCTACTGAAATTGCTAAATCACTTTTGCCCGTGGCAGTTGCGCCACAGATAACAATTAGCTTCATGCGCGAATAACCGGAATACCTAACATGGTGCCCTTTACTTCGCGTTTAGCTCGACGCTCTACTTTGCCGCCAGTACCAATCAGATAGTGTGATGAACTCTCTGTAATATCTACCGTGATCAAGTCACCAGGTAGTGGTTGCTCAACCATTGAGTTGAAATGCACCAATCTGAAATCTTCGCTGCGCCCGGTCATGCGATCGTTATCGCCATTGCGACGACCAGAAACCTCAGCGACAAGAACTTTCATAGTGCGACCGATTGCCTCAGCATTTACTGAAGCCGAAATCGCTTCTTGATGCGCGTGCAAGCGGGTGTAACGCTCTCCCACAACTTCAGCTGGAACTTGATTTGGCATAACGGCAGCTGGAGTCCCGGGGCGAATTGAATATTGATAGGTATAGGCCGCCGAGAATCGCGCTTGCGTTGCGAGATCTAGCGTCGCTTGGAAATCTTCTTCGGTCTCACCGGGAAAACCTACGATGATGTCTGTCGTAACTTGAGAATGCGGCATCGCTGTGCGCACACGATCAAGAATTCCTAAGTAGCGATCAGTGCGATATGAACGGCGCATCTCTTGCAGAATCCGATTAGAACCAGATTGCAACGGCATGTGCAGATGTGGCATCACATTTGGGGTGCTGGCCATTGCTTCGATTACATCATCTGTGAAATCTCGTGGGTGCGGAGACATAAAGCGAACTCGCTCAAGACCTGAGATCTTGCCGCATTCTTTAAGCAAGTTTGCAAAAGCGCCACGATCACCAAACTCAACACCATAAGCATTTACATTCTGGCCCAGTAACGTAATTTCGATAACACCTGAATCAACTAAAGTGTTGATCTCGCGCAAAATGTCGGAAGCTGGGCGATCTTTTTCAATTCCACGTAGCGTTGGCACGATGCAAAATGTGCAAGTGTTATTGCAACCCACTGATACTGATACCCAGGCCGTAAAGTCACTAAAGCGCTTGGCAGGCAGAGTTGATGGGAAATGCTCTAGCGCTTCGAGTATTTCGATTTGAGACTCTTCTTCAATTCGTGCGCGCTCTAGCAATACTGGCAGCGAACCAACATTATGGGTTCCGAAAACCACATCAACGTAAGGCGCTTTCTTTAAGATTGTGGCTTGATCTTTTTGGGCTAAGCAGCCACCGACAGCGATCTGCATTGATGGGTTAAGTTTCTTAACCGGTGCTAGGAAACTTAAGTTCCCGTAGAGTTTGTTATCGGCGTTCTCGCGTACGGCGCAGGTATTGAAAACAACTAAGTCTGCTTGTTTACCGGCTTCGACTGGAATATAGCCATCGGCTTCAAGTAACCCAGCGATACGTTCGGAGTCGTGCACGTTCATCTGGCAGCCGTAAGTCTCGACCAGATATGTGCGCGTCATGCCCCTAATCGTAATGGCAGCGGCAAAATCTCGGCATTTAGGCTCTTGCGATCAACGACCAGCACTTGATGATTGGCTAAAACTGACCAATCATCGTGGCCCCAACCAGTAGATGAGATAACTACGCCGTTTTCATCGCTGCGATAACGCAATTCATAATGCGAATTAACCGACCACTCAGTCTGATCTTCAATATTGAATTCGCAGGCTGCAATTAAATAATCCGGAGTCAGCAGCATGCAGTTAATACTGGAGAAATCACAATTGTCGCTGATCTTGGTAACAGCGCTACGTAGCCCATCAACTAAACCATGCTTTTTGATCTCGCTAAGAATCACATAGAAATACCGCTCGCTATCGGTGCTGCCTTGAGCGCGATTAGCAAACTCTGGATCAATGAAAGCTTCAACTGATGCAGCAGGACGGATCGTGCCGTTATGCATAAAACTGTATGTGCCATCAACAAAAGGATGATTGTTTTTGATATCAATGGTCAAACCTTTAGACGCCAAGCGCAAGTGCAGCAGACCAGAATCAGCTGGACGATCCTTTACATCTACAAAAGTAGAACTGGCAACTGCGCGCTCTAAGTCAACGGTACGAGTAACCTCACCACTTTTATCAATTGAGGTAATACCCCAACCATCTTTATGTTCATCAGACATGGCGACAAAGTTTTCAAAGCCTTCGCCCACGATTTCGGCAAAGGTCGTATCAGCGCTTGCGGCATAACCTAATAGTCTGCACATAATCGGAAACTTTACCCGCTTTACTTGGTTTTAGTTAGCCGAATCGGTTCTTGCCCACGCGCAATTAAGCGTTCGAAGTGCTTCTCACGCTTTTCGTTAAAGTTATCAGATTCGGTTGTAGCCCCCGCCAGGAAAGCACTTAGTTCGTCGCGAGCGGCTTGGCCATCACCTGATAGATCCTCGCGACCAAATACATTCCAGGCGCGCAGTACTGGCGCAATTACATCTTCTAAGTGTTGCTGCATGTCATAGATGCCAGCTAAAGCGATACCGACAGATTTACGAGCAAAACCTGGCATGCCCGCCCCCGGCATATCAAAGTTAGTCACGACATCTGTAATCGCGCGCATTGCCGCATTTGGCTCTAGATCAAGAGCAGCACCAAGTAGGTTGCGATAGAAGATCATATGTAGATTCTCATCGAGGGCAACTCGCTGCAACATACTTTCGCAGATTGGATCATCAGAAATAAGTCCAGTGTTGCGATGCGAAATACGAGTAGCTAACTCTTGGAATGAAACATAAGCCACGGTATGCAACATGTCATTCTCGTAGGGCTTTTGATAACCAACTGACATATGTGCCATACGCAGATCTTCTAATTCATAAGGATCAACACCACGAGTTGCCATTAAGTAATCGCGCATAACAATGCCGTGGCGATTTTCTTCAGCAGTCCAACGTTCGATCCAGGTTCCCCATGCACCATCACGGCCCATCGCAATTGCGATTTCAGTGTGATAGCTAGGCAAGTTATCTTCAGTTAATAAATTCAATACCAATGAATCTTGGGCAATTGGTGAGAGCTTAGAATCTTTTGCTTCCCAAGCATCGCCATTTAATGGGCCAGCAAAGTTGCGGCCTTCAGACCACGGGACATAGTCATGTGGATACCAGTCTTTTTGAATTTTTAAGTGTCGTTCGAGTTCGACCGCAACCACAGGCTCGAGATCGCGAATCAATCGCGTCTGAATTGCTGGATCAAAACTCGTCATGGCGCAACGTTACGTTGCTTAGAACTTACTCGCGAGTTAGAAAGTAAGTGTTGAGTTAATTAGAGATTGTCTTGAGCGCGCTTGTGTGCTGCTTCACTACGCCATCTAGCAATTGCGGCATGGTTGCCGCTGAGCAATATTTCTGGCACTTCAATGTCCCGCCAGTTAGCTGGTTTGGTAAATGATGGATATTCGACGAAACCTTCGGACATATGTGACTCTTCAACAATCGATGCTGGGTTACCCAATACTCCAGGAATCAGGCGTGTTACTGCTTCGATAATCACCATTGAGGCTACTTCGCCGCCACCTAATACGTAATCACCGATAGAGATCTCATGAACTCGGATTTCACGATCGCTGTATGCAGCAGTTGAATAATGTTGGCGAACTCGATCGTCAATTCCTTCATATCGACCACAAGCAAAAAGCAGATGTGACTTCGTTGAAAGTTCTTCCGCCATTCGTTGGTTAAATCGTTTACCACCCGGGGTGAGAATAATTAGATCACAGTTATCGGTAATCAAACTATCTAACGCATCGCCCCAAATTTCTGCTTTCATAACCATTCCAGCACCACCGCCGTAAGGGGTGTCATCAACGCCGTGATGGTTGTCGCTGGTGTGCGCACGTAGGTCATGAACGTTTATTTCAAGTAACCCTTTATCTTGGGCTTTACCCAGCAGTGAAAGTTCAAGTGGCGCTAAATATTCTGGAAAGATTGAGATGACATCAATTTTCATTTCATCTCCCCCGAAATAATTGGCGGAATTACCACGACGATTTTGCCCTTGATATCAACAACTGGAACTAGCTGATGCACAAACGGAACTAAGACTTCGCCTTTTTCAGCTTTGATCACAAGCACATCTTGGCCCGGCAGATTCAGGACATCGCTTACTTCACCGAACTTGCTGCCATCTTCTAGATTGGCAATGCAGCCAATCAATTGCAGCACGTGATAATCGTCTTCATCTTCACCTGGTGCATCAATATCAACATCGGCATAAAGCAAAGTGTCGCGCAGAGCTTCTATGTCATTACGAGAAGAGATACCTGCAAAGCCCAGTAACAGGATGCCGTTGTGTACTCGCACTGAGTCAACAGTTAGTGATTTCCCACTATCTGTTTCAACAACTGCGCCCATTGCAAAACGGGTTGCAGCTTCGTCAGTACGAACTTCGATTGTGGCTTCGCCCAGAATTCCGTGCGCCTTACCTATCCGGCCCACGAGTAAACGCATGGTTAGCGGCTTAAATTAAGGGTTAACGAACCTCGTCAGCTTCAACCAGATCAACACGAATTGTGCGACCTGCGAGCGCGCTGACGACGGTACGAAGCGCCTTTGCGGTACGGCCATTGCGACCAATTACCTTGCCGATATCTTCAGGGTTAACTCGTACCTCAAGTGTGGTTCCACGACGGTGAGTTTTTTCCTTCACGACTACATCTTCGGGTGAATCAACGATTCCCTTAACTAAATGTTCTAGGGCTTCATCAATCATTTTTATTCAGCAGCCGCTTCTGGGGCAGGAGTTTCAACAACAGCTTCTTGAGTTTCAACCACTGCTTCGGTAGTCGTAACTTCCTCTGGAACCTCGGACACAGCAATCTCTGCTACTGGCTCGGACACCTCGGACACAGCATTCTCTGTTTCTGGTTCGGACACTGCTGCTACTTCTTCAACTGGGTTTGCCTTTGCAGCAAGCTTCTCTTGCGCCTTCTTCTTTAAAGTTGTGGCGCCTTCCTTTGGTTCATCCATTGCTTGCTTCATAGCGGCTTCGTATGCAACGCTCTTAGCTGGCTTTGGTGCAGCAACGCGAAGTGTTCCTTCGGTACCTGGAAGACCCTTGTGCTTCTGCCAATCGCCGGTCACCTTTAGAAGTGCTTCAACTGCAGCAGATGGCTGTGCGCCAACGCCTAACCAGTAAAGAGCACGTTCTGAGTTAACCTGAATTAAAGATGGTTCTTGTCCTGGAACGTAGCGACCAATTTCTTCAATTGAAAGACCGTTGCGAGCTTTACGAGCATCTGTAACAACGATACGGAAAAATGGGGTACGGATTTTGCCCATGCGCATTAAACGAATTTTTGTAGCCAAGTAAGTATTACTCCTGTAAATGTATGTCGCACTTAATCTGCTTCAGCGGGGTGCGAAGCTAATCAAGAACGCGCTTTGGACTTAGGTAAGTTCCGGGGATAGAGGGCCCCGTCACAGGAGGCCAATCTTGCCAGTTTCAGGCTCAGATACGAAATCGAGCGGAAGCCTAGCCCTGCTCTTCAAGAGCGCGTTTAGCGGGGTTTCCGGAGCGAGACTTCTTCTTAGGCGGCTGATTGCCCTTATTCGGCGCGCTCATACCGGGGATTGCAGCCCCTGGCGGAAGGCCCATGCCTGCTGGCATGCCAGCTGGAACTTTGCCATTGCGCATCTGCTTCATCATTTTCTGGGCCGCCGTGAAGCGTTCAACCAGTGAATTAACTTCCGATACTTGGCGACCACTGCCGGTTGCAATGCGAGCACGACGCGAACCATTTAAGACTTTCGGATCACGGCGTTCAGTTGGCGTCATTGATTGCACGATCGCTTTGGTGCGCACGATCTCAGATTCATCGAAGTTTTCGATCTGTTTCTTCATGGCACCCGCGCCAGGCAGCATTCCCAAAATCTTTCCCATTGAACCCATTTTCGACATAGCCGAAATCTGTTCTAGGAAATCTTCGAGAGTGAAGTCATCGCCACGTGCAAACTTCTCTTCCATCTTCGCAGCGCCTTCGCCACTAAATGCTTTCTTGGCTTGTTCGGCCAGCGTTGCAACATCGCCCATGCCTAAGATGCGCGAAGCCATGCGATCAGGGTGGAATAAATCAAAGTCAGCTAATTTTTCACCGGTCGAAGCAAACATAATTGGCTTACCGGTTTGCGTCACGATTGACAGTGCAGCACCACCTCGTGCATCACCATCTAACTTGGTTAGCACTACCCCATCGAAACCAACGCCATCTTGGAATGCTTGCGCAGTTCGCACTGCATCTTGGCCAGTCATAGCATCGACAACAAAAAGAATTTCATCAGGTGATATTGCATCGCGAATATTTTTTGCTTCTTGCATCAACTCTTCATCAATACCAAGTCGACCTGCAGTATCAACAATTACGATGTTATGTAGCTTTGCTTTGGCGAATGCAATACCTTCGCGCGCGACCTCAACTGGATTACCAACTCCATTACCTGGTTGCGGCGCAAACACTGGGATACCGGCGTTCTGACCAACAACTTGTAATTGGGTTACCGCGTTCGGGCGTTGTAAATCTGAAGCAACCAAGATCGGGGTATCGCCCTGGTCGGCAAAATATTTTGCTAGTTTTCCAGCCAGAGTTGTTTTACCGGCGCCTTGCAAACCAGCCAACATGATTACCGTTGGCGCTACTTTTGCGAGGCGTACCCGACGAGCTTGGCTACCTAAAAGTTCAACGAGGGCTTGATTTACAATTTCAAAAATCACTTGGGCTTGGTTGGCACCCGCTTGTAAATCAGTTAAAGCTGCTTTCGCCTGAACTTCAATTTTGCCTACAAAATCTTCAACGACCGATAACGCTACGTCGGCATCAAGTAAAGCTTGTCGAATCTCTTGGCAAACATTTGAGATATCTGAATTAGATAACTTTCCACGTGATCGCAGTGATGCAAATGCATTGCTGAACCGATTGCCAAGAGACTCGAACATAGCCTCATCTTACTTACAACTTAGGAACTAGCTAAATTGCTTCCGATCCATGCTCGCCGGTGCGCACGCGAACCACATCTTCAACAGGTGTAACCCAAACTTTGCCATCACCGATCGAGCCAGTCGAAGCAGCCTTGACGATTACCCCGACCACGGAATCGGAATCTGAATCATCAACTAAAACTTCAACGCGGACTTTTGCAATTAGGTCGACTTTGTATTCAGCGCCGCGATAAACCTCGGTGTGGCCACGTTGACGACCAAAGCCACTGGCTTGTGAAACTGTGATGCCTTTTACACCAAAAGCTTCGAGCGCATCTTTTACTTCTTCCAACTTGTGAGGCTTCAAAATTGCTGTTACTAGTTTCATATTAAGGAACCTCCACGAGTTGATCCGGACATTTCATAAGCAGATTCGGCATGTTCATTGAAGTCGACGCCCTCTAATTCAGATTCCTTGGTAACACGGAATCCGATGGTCTTTTCAATGGCCAAGCCGATAATCAAAGTAGCGAAGAAGGAGTAACCGGCAACCATGGCAACCGCAAGTGCTTGCTTGCCAAGAAGTGCGGCTCCGCCCCCGAAGAACAAGCCATCTAGGCCAATGCTGTTAACCGCACTTGACCCGAATAGTCCGATTGATAGTGAGCCCCAAATTCCACCAACTAAGTGCACACCGACTACGTCTAAAGAATCATCAAAGTTAAATAGGTACTTCATGCCAACTGCGACTGAGCAGATAACACCGGCGAGGAAGCCAATAACAACTGCTGCCCAAGGTGCGACGAATGCACATGCTGGTGTAATTGCAACTAAACCAGCTACCGCACCTGATGCGGCACCAAGAGTTGTTGCATGACCGTTGCGAACTTTTTCAACAAAGATCCAGCCGATGAGAGCTGCTGCAGCAGCTACTTGCGTATTTAAGAATGCCAAACCAGCAATGCCATTGGCACCGAGTGCTGAACCCGCGTTGAAACCAAACCAACCAAACCAAAGTAGTCCAGCGCCAAGCATTACCAAAGGCAATGAGTGTGGACGCATTGATTCTTTGCGCCAACCAACACGCTTTCCTAGAACTATAGCCAGCGCTAATCCAGCGGCGCCGGCATTGATGTGAACTGCGGTACCGCCCGCAAAGTCCTGCACCCCTTTGGCTGCTAGGTAACCAGCACCTGTTACAACATCGCCGACCTTGTTGCCGAAAGCAAATACCCAGTGTGCAACTGGTAAATAAACCACAGTTGTCCAGATCGCAACAAAGATTGTCCACGGAACAAACTTCGCACGATCAGCAATAGCACCTGAAATAAGTGCCGGCGTAATAATTGCAAACATTAATTGGAAAGCTGCAAAAACCAATAGTGGGATCGGATACTCACCGCCGTTGTTAGCTACTGCGCCAACTTGATTTCCTAAATCGGAAATCTTGATTGCGCCATACCAGGCAGATTTTCCATCAACACCAAAAGCTAATTCAAAACCGTAGATAACCCAGATAATGCTGACAATGCCAACAGTGGCCATTGACATCATCATCATATTTAAAACGCTTTTTGTGCGGACCATGCCGCCATAGAAAAATGCGAGGCCCGGAGTCATCAGCAAGACCAATGCAGAACTTGCTAACATCCAAGCGGTATCACCAGTACTAATATCCATGAATAATCACTTTCGAAGAGTTTCGCGATTCTCGCCTTTGAGATGTCGGTAATCTCTCTCAATTGGATTACAGGAATTCGCCCGAAATGTTACGTGGGCGTTAAAAGATCAGGTTATTCAGCGTCCAAAATGCCAGTTATGTAAATTTCCGGGTCAAAAGGCGTGAGGTCGCCTATGGCCTCCCCTGTGCCGATCCATTTAATCGGCAGATCGAGCTCATGTTCAATTGCGAGGGCAATACCGCCTCTTGCGCTGCCATCTAATTTAGTTAAGACGATGCCAGTAACTTCAACTGCCTCTGAAAATAGCTTCGCTTGGCTCAAACCATTTTGACCAGTCGTTGCATCTACCACTAATAGCACTTCATTGACCGGGGTAACTTTTTCTATCACTCGTTTAATTTTTCCAAGTTCGGCCATGAGGTCTGCTTTGTTCTGCAGTCTTCCGGCGGTATCAATTACTAAATACTGATATCCATCAGCTTTGGCTTTAGTAGCACTATCAAAGGCAACTGCTGCTGGTTCGCCATTTGTTTTCCCAGTAATAACAGTTAACCCGATGCGCGTTGCCCAAGTTTGTAATTGTTCAACGGCTGCTGCACGAAAAGTATCGGCAGCACCTAGCAACACTCGGTTGCCAGCGCTTGAAATGTTTGCAGCTAACTTGGCAACTGAAGTTGTCTTACCCGTGCCATTGACGCCAATAACTAAAATTGTAGTTAAGCCCGTCTCTGAAATAGCTAATGTGCGCGGCTTAGAACTGAGTAGTGCGGTTAGTGCTTCACGAATAGCCTCAATTGGTTCTTCCGATTTACTTTTCTTAGCAGTTGCCAGAATTGCTTCCGTTAAAGTTGCGCCTAAGTCGGAGGCAATTAATTCACTATAAAGCTCATCCCAATCAGCAGCTGTAACTGATGACGTTCGAGTGACTTTGGCGAGAAACTTTTTGAAGAAGCCCATGGTTAACGGCGCCGATACATCTCTGCTTATTCGTTATTTGATTCGCGCAGACGTTGCGAGATAACTTCAGTTACACCGTCACCACGCATGGTCACGCCATAAAGAGCATCAGCAATTTCCATTGTGCGCTTCTGGTGAGTAATGATGATTAGCTGCGATGTTTCGCGCAGTTCCTCAAGCACGCCTAATAGACGGCCTAAGTTGGCATCATCAAGGGCTGCTTCAACTTCGTCCATTACATAGAAAGGACTTGGGCGTGCCTTAAAGATTGCAATCAACATAGCAACGGCAGTTAAAGACTTCTCGCCACCAGATAGCAGCGACAGACGCTTAATGCGCTTTCCAGGTGGGCGAGCTTCAACATCGACGCCACTGTTTAACAAGTCATCTGGGTTAGTCAGAATCAAGCGACCATCGCCACCTGGGAATAGTCGAGCGAAGATAGTTTCAAAGTGCTCAGCGGTAGCTTCGAAAGCTTCCATGAATATTTGCTGTACGCGATCATCAACTTCTTTGACAATGTCTAAGAGATCTCTACGTGTGTTCTTCAAGTCTTCGAGTTGCTCAGCTAAGAACTTCAAGCGCTCTTCAAGGGAGGTGTATTCCTCAAGTGCCAGCGGATTGATCTTGCCAAGGAGCGTAAGTGAACGCTCTGTTGCAGCCAAACGCTTTTCTTGTTGATCGCGGCGATATGGAATTAGCTCAGTTGTAATGATTTCGCCAGCTTCATTTTCAATAAAGGTTGGCACATCATTATCTGGACCATATTCATTAACCAGCGTTTCAGTATCAATGCCAAGTTCTTCAACAGCCTTTGATTCAAGTTGTTCGATGCGCATACGTTGTTCGGCGCGAGCAATTTCATCTTTATGAACGCTAGAGGTAAGCACTTCTAGTTCAGCAGTTAGTTCGCGATTACGTGCGCGAGCTGAAAGAGTTTCGCCTTCGCGGATCGAACGTGCTTCTTCTAGTGCTGCGCGCTCTGTAGCTGCTTTAGCGATTGATCTTTCAATATGAATTAAAGCTTCATAAGCTGCTTCAGCGATCGCTTGTGAAATAACCGCACCACGTGCACGTGCTCCGCGACGTGAGACTGCGCGTTCTGATGCTTCGCGTTCTGTGACGGCAGCTTCGACAAGTGCCTTGATGCGCGCAGCAAGTGAATCCAAACGCTCTTCACTGGTACGAACAGCTAGTCGTGCTTCAACTTCAGTTGTGCGCAAACCGGAAACGCGCTCGCGCAAAGCATCTGCTTGTGAATGATCTGGGTTAGCGATCTCACCCGATTGAGTTAGTTGGCTCTGTGCCGACTGTAGTTCGCCCTCATCGCGGCTCTTAGAAGTTGTGGTTTCAGCAATAGCCGAGTTGAGGCGCTCAACTTCGGCAGTGGCTGACTTCATGTGTTGGCCGGCAACTGCTAGTTGCTCAGTGATTGCCGCAATTCGAGCATCAGATTCATTTAGCTTTGAAAGCGCAACGTCGAAAGCAGATTGCTTACTGTCGATCTCAAGAGCTGCTGAATTAATCGCAAATTTCAGTCGATCGCATTCATTAGAAATAGTTTGTAGTTCACTACGCAACTTTTCAATAAGAGCTTTTACTTCGATCAATGAGTTGGTGTTCTTAGAACCACCACGAGCGCGAGATTTGGTAAAGAAATCACCATCGCGAGTTACGACAGTTAGTTCAGGGTGGTTACGCAAAATATCAGCAGCCTGGGCTGCAGTCTCGCTAACTACGGTCTTGCTAAGTAGATCTGAAATTAAATCAGAAACTGAACTGGATCGAATATGGGCAGTGATCGAAGTTAAGCCACCGGCAAGTGCAACTGAGTTAGCGCCTTGGTTGTGATGAACCAAAACATCAGCTTGGCCAAGATCTTCACTACGCAAGGTACTTAGTGCGGTGATTGCCGCAGAGATATCTTGCACCACAATGGCATCTGCCAATTGACCAAGAGCAGCCGCCACTGCATTTTCCCAGCCCGCATCAATTTCAATTAATGAAGCAAGTGAGCCAAGAGTTGCCAAACCACGAGGTTCACGGAGAAGTGCTGCTGCGCCGTTTCGTGATTGCGAAGAAAGCTCTAACGCTTCTAGTTTTGACTCAATTGCATTGCGTGAACGATCAGCAATTCGTTCAGCATCTACTAATTTCTGATGTTCGTCGCGTGCAGCAGCTAGAGCCGACTTGGAACTTTCGAATGCGGCATCTAATCCAAGTTCGCCCGAATCAGCACTAGCAATTTCTAATTCATGTGTTGCATATTCACGCTGCGCTAAATCGCGGCGATTGACAGCTTCGTCGCGTGCTTTAGTTAAGCGAGCTATTTCTTCAGACATCGCATCAAGGCGTGCTGCTAATGACTTGATATGGCCTTCTTGGCGAGCAGTACCTTCGCGTTGGTCAGCGATTGCGCGCAGCGCCGCTGCAATGCGATTTTCTTCAGCAACTAGTGCGGCTTCGGCAGCGGCTAGGGCCTGTGATGCTTCGGATAAGTTGGTGCGAGATAGTTGAGCAGCGGTTTGCAATTGAGATTCTTCACCGCGCAAAGTTTGCGCCTCTGCTTCAAGAGCTTCTGGATCGCGACCAGCGGTGCGCGCCTCTTCGGCTTCTTCAGCCAAAAAGCGCGAGCGCTCTTGAGCCAAGCTCTGGGTGCCGCGGAACTTCTCGCGCAATGAATTTAATTGATAGAAAGTCTCTTGGGCTTGAACTAAGCGTGGGCTATCAACTGCTGCTTGTGAATCTAATTCTTCTTCGCGGCGGCGAACGCCATCGAGTTCGGCTTCAACTAGTGAGCGTTTTTCACGAAGTGCTGTCTCGTCTGCCACTTCTGCTGTTAAAGTTTTAGAAAGTTGAATGTAATCATCGGCTAGCAAACGTAACTTCGCATCGCGCAAATCAGCTTGAATAGTTGCAGCTTTCTTAGCAACTTCGGCTTGACGACCCAGTGGTTTTAATTGACGGCGAAGTTCGACTGTTAAATCTTGCACGCGCGCCATGTTGGTCTGCATCGAATCTAACTTGCGCAGTGCTTTCTCTTTGCGCTTACGGTGCTTTAGCACTCCGGCTGCTTCTTCAATAAAGCCACGACGTTCTTCAGGTGTTGCCATCAAAATTGCATCGAGTTGGCCTTGACCAACGATCACGTGCATTTCGCGACCGATACCAGAGTCACTGAGTAGTTCCTGAATATCTAGTAAGCGTGAAGCTTCACCATTTATTTGATATTCACTTTGACCGCTGCGGAATAAAATTCTAGAGATCGTTACTTCGGCATAATCAATTGGTAGCGCGCCATCAGAATTATCAATTGTTAAGGAAACTTCAGCTCGACCAAGAGGTGACCGACCGCTGGTGCCGGCGAAAATAACATCTTCCATTTTGCCGCCACGCAGCGATTTAGCGCCTTGCTCACCCATAACCCAAGTGAGGGCATCGACCACATTTGATTTTCCAGAGCCGTTCGGACCCACCACGCAGGTGATGCCTGGCTCGAGGCGCAGGGTCGTCGATGACGCGAAGGACTTAAAGCCCTTGAGCGTGATGCTCTTCAAATACACGCGGCAAACCTACCTTGCTGCGGGCTCTACTTCTGACAGTACGGGCAGAAATGAGAGGATCGATTTGCGAAAGAAATTCTTTTTATCAATCGGCCACATCTTGAACATGGTTCGCCTTCGCAACCATAAACCTCTAGTTGAACCTCAAAGTAACCGCTCTCGCCATTTACATTTATGTAGAGATCATCAAATGAAGTTCCGCCCGATTCCAATGCGCGAGCCATAATTTCGCGTGCACTATCAATTAATAAATTAATTTTCTTCGCGGATAGATCACCACAGATTCGTTCTGGGTGAATTTTTGCTGCCCAAAGTGATTCATCAGCGTAAATATTTCCGATTCCACTCAAAATTTGCTGATCTAAGATCGCGCTCTTAATTTTGCTCTTACGGTTTCGAAGATTTGCCACAATGGAAGCTTGATCAAAGTTAGGATCGAATAAATCTGGCGCAATATGCGCAGCCATCGATGGAATTCCGTCCGTCAGATTATCAACTGCCAGCCAGCCGAAGGTGCGCTGGTCAATGAAGCGCAGTTCACGGTTCTTCTGCAACCCGCCGGCCAAAGTAAATCTAGCCCGAACATGGCGTTCATCGACTTTGCCAATTGGTTGAACTAAGAACTGCCCACTCATTCCAAGGTGGGCCATAAGTACTTGCGGGCGATCTAATTCAAACCATAAGAACTTACCGCGACGGCTAATACCAGTGACTTTGGCGCCTTCAAGTGAAGTAATCGGCGCCCACGAATCAGGTCGCTCTACTCGCGGATGTAACGCTTGAATATTTTTTAACTTCTTACCGATCACCCAACGCTCTAAACCGCGTCGGACCGTTTCAACTTCCGGAAGTTCCGGCATCTTTTAAAAAGTTTTCAGCTTTGAGAAATTCGTAGGCACCACGTGCTGCATATTGTTCAGCTTCGCGCTTGCTCTTGCCTTCGCCTTGGCCAACTACTACCCCACCTAGTGCTACTGACGCTTTAAAACTCTTGTCATGATCAGGGCCATCTTCAGTTACTGAATACTCGGGAACCCCTTTGCCATTTGCTGCAGCGAATTCTTGCAGCGCAGTTTTGCCATCAAGGCCGGCGCCTTTAGCCATTGCACTTGCCAATGTGTCAGCAATTAGCAAGCGAACAAATTGGGTGCTCTTTTCAAAACCTAAATCAATATAAACGGCGCCAATAAGTGCTTCGAGCGCATCGGCTAACAGTGAATTCTTATCGCGACCGCCGGTAGTTTCTTCGCCACGACCTAAGCGAATGTATTTTCCTAATTGCAATGTGCGAGCAATGTCGGCAAGTGCGCGCATATTTACAATGCCCGAACGCAATGGAGATAAACGAGACTCATCGAGATCGGGATACTTCAAATAAAGTTCTTCAGTAACAATTAGACCCAGAACTGAATCACCTAAGAATTCAAGGCGTTCATTTGTTTCTTTCGCACCGCTTTCGTAAGCAAAAGAGCGATGCGTAAACGCTAATTCAAGAAGAACCGGATCAACTTCGAATCCGATCTGCTTAGTTAGCGCTGAGTACAGATCAGACCTCAAGTACCTGACGACGGTTGTAGGTACCGCAAGTTGGGCATGCTGTGTGCTGAAGCTTTGGCTGTTGGCACTGTGGGCAAGCCGCTAGCGCAGCTGCAGTTGTTTTCCACATGCTTCGACGTGAACGCGTTTTTGAACGCGACATCTTTCGCTTTGGTACTGGCACGATGCACTTCCTTCACAAAATAAATATCTGGAGAACCGAGCCTAGTTAGGCGCGGTAGGTGGGTAAGTATTCCCTATTTAGGCTCAATCGGGAAATCCAGCCCGCCCAGCGCCTTCCAGCGCGGATCTATCGCCTCGTGGGCATGGTCGGGCGGCAGGGTCGCCCACTTCTCGCCGCATTCCGGGCAAAGGCCCAAGCAATCGATATCGCAGAGTGGGTTAACTGGCAAAGCCAAAACAATTGCATCTCGAATCGGAGTCTCCAGATTAAGGATGTCTCCTTCCATCATGAACTCTTCATCAAGATCTAAATCTTCATCATCATCGCGCTTCTTCTTGCGCCCACCGCGATCGTTAGTAGCTTCGTAGCGGAAGAGCTCCTGCATGGTGCGATTTAACTCAATCTCAATTGGGTCTAAGCAGCGAGTGCACTCACCTTTGGCGACTGCATAAATCTGCCCAGTAGCGAGAATTCCTTCAGTAACTGATTCAAGGCGCAGATCTACTTCAATTACTTCACCGACTGGAACTGCCATTAACTCGACGCCAACGCGCTCGAGAATTTCCAGATCTAAGGTGTATTCCTTCATTTCGCCAGCGCGACGCGGAAGCTCATAGGTATTTAGTTCATAAACGCGCTCTGGACGTGACATGACTTCGTTAACCGCTCTTGTTTATTTGTCGTCAGCAAGTTGAGAAAGAACATCGCGTTCATCAGCGCCAGCAAGTTTTTCGCGGCCTCGAGTCACAGCATCCATGGTCTTATTCAAAATTACTTCAAGCGTTGCCAGACGAGAGTCAATATATTTCTCAACTTCGGCTCGCTCATCTTCGGCTGCTTCACGGCCTTGCGCCAAAATGCGTTTAGATTCTTCGCGAGCAGCTTTAACAATTGCAGTCTGTTCAATCATTTGCGTGACTTCTTCGCGAGCATTAACAATTAGTGCTTCAGCATTTTGATGGCCTTCTTCAATTAACTGATCTCGCTGAGCAATTATCTGCTGTGCGTATTCCAGATCTTTAGGCAAGCCATCTCTGATTAAATCTAGTAGCTCGAGGAATTCACCGCGATGAAGAACGAAGGAAGCAGAAAGCGGAACTCCGCGCGCATCTTCAACTTGCTGGATTGCAACATTTAAATTCTCTAGTGATTCCATACTACTTACCTGCTTCCCGGGCTTTTAAGGCCGCATTCACAACTGGTGGAACCATGTCTGACACATCGCCGTCGTAATGAGCTAATTCTTTAATCAACGATGAAGATAAAAATGAATGAGCTGGCGAAGTTGCCATAAACATCGACTCGACTCCAGAGCCTTGCAGATTTACTTGAGCCATCTGTAATTCGTAATCAAAATCTGACATTGCTCGTAAACCCTTGATGATTACATCAATATTATTTGCTTTGCAGTACTCGCCCAATAGGCCTTTCCAAGAATCAACCTTTACATTTCCAAACTTGGCAGTAGTTTCAGCAATCATCGCCATGCGCTCTTCAACCGTGAAATAACCCTCTTTGGTTCGATTGTTTCCAACGGCGACGATAACTTCATCGAACTGTGCGCTGGCACGTTCAATGATGTCGAGATGTCCATAAGTGATGGGATCAAATGATCCTGGGCATACAGCGCGTTTCATAAGGCAAACGCTAGCAAGGTATCGCGAAGTAAGCCATTTTCACGCGTGGTTATAGGCGTGATTTAAATAGTAAATCGTGGCTTGACCGTAATTCTTACTGCGCGCCAGTTCATATCCGATCGGCCAAATTGGCTCCTTTGATCGGCTCGTTCGTTCAACTGCGATAAGTGCGTCATCGCTTAAGAAATCTCCAAGATGTAAATTGCTTAACACTTCTTCGAGATCGCTATTTGAATAATCATAAGGTGGATCAATATAAACAATTTCATACTTCATTTTCGCTGTTGACTTTACAAATTGTTCAGCGTTCATAGCAAATAGCTGAAACTTTCCGGCCGGTTTAGCCGCAGCAACAATTTCAATATTTGCATTGATCGTGCGTTGTGCCCCAAAGTCTTTTTCGACTGCATGCACTACTGATGCACCTCGCGATTGCGCCTCGAGACCAATTGCGCCACTTCCAGCAAATAGATCTAAGAAATTTAGGCCAGCGAATTCGCCAAACTCAGAAGTTAGTGAAGAAAAAATTGCTTCGCGAGCCCGATCTGAAGTTGGTCGAGTTGCATCAGCAACACTAGCCAAAGGTCGCCCTTTTGCCACGCCTGCAATGATTCGCATAATTAACTAACCCCGATCGATGAATTCACTAGCAGTATCTGATTCTAATTGAGCCAGCGCTTTAGCTAATTCACTTTCATAACTCAAAGCCGGGTCTTGTTCGATCAGGGCTGTAGCTTCATCGCGAGCGCTTTCAATCATGGCTTCGTCGCGCAGAACCCTAAGCAGTCGCAACTTTGATTTAGCGCCAGATTGCGAAGCGCCCATGACATCGCCTTCGCGACGTTGTTCAAGGTCAATGCGAGAGAGTTCAAAGCCATCTTGTGTTGCGGCAACCGCATCTAGCCGCACTCGTGCCGGAGTTTCTGGTTCAGCGCCCGTAACCAGCAGACATAAACCTGGTGCGCTTCCGCGGCCGATGCGACCACGTAATTGATGTAATTGAGAAACACCAAATCGATCAGCATCCATAATCACCATTACCGTGGCATTTGGCACGTCAACACCAACTTCAATTACAGTCGTTGAAACCAATACATCGATCTCACCTGCAGCAAAGGCTTTCATAGTGGCGTCTTTGAGTTCACTGGTTTGACGACCATGAAGCGGGGCTAACTTGAGGCCTTTGAGGGCGCCAGCATGGAGTTCGGGTGCAAGTTCTTCAACACTTGCCATGCTCTTACTCTCTTCGCCATAAAGGAAATCTAAATCAGCATCTTCCGGAGTTCCCGCACTAATTCGCGGAGCCACTATGTAAGCCTGATGACCATTAGCTACATCTTCTTTAATCCGAGACCAAGCGCGCTCTAAATGTGTTGGCTTTTCTAAAACTGGAATAACGTGCGTGGAAATTGGTGACCTGCCTAGTGGTAATTCACGCAACGTTGAAACATCTAAGTCGCCGAAGACGGTCATTGCAACTGTTCGTGGAATTGGAGTCGCAGTCATTACCAATAAATGTGGCGGTAATTTAGCTTTAGTCTTCAGAGCATCACGTTGCTCAACACCAAAGCGATGTTGTTCATCAACAACAATTAAACCAAGGTCATTGAACTGAACCGCTTGGCTTAAAAGTGCATGTGTGCCAATCACAATTCCAGCATCCCCTGATGCTGCAAGCGCAAGTGCTTCTTTACGAGCAGCAGCACTTTGTGAACCAGTTAGCAAAGTTATTTGCGTCGCATTTTCGGCGCTTCCTAATTGACCACCAAGTGCTAACGGCCCCAACAACTTTTCGATCGTTCGTAAATGTTGGGCGGCTAAAACTTCAGTCGGCGCGAGTAGTGCTGCTTGTCCCCCGCTATCAACTACGGCGAGCATGGCTCGAAGCGCAACAATTGTTTTACCCGAACCAACTTCACCTTGTAGCAAACGATGCATCGGGTGACCGGCAGCTAAATCTGCTTCAATTTCTTTGGCAACGGCTAGCTGTCCGCCAGTTAATTTAAATGGCAGTGACTTATCGAAAGCTTCAAGTAGACCACCGGTTCTAATTGGTCGCGCAGTTGCAGTTAGTGCTCGGGCTGCAGCACGTCGCTTTACCAACAATAACTGCAATAAGAATGCTTCATCGAACGTTAATCGCTCGCGTGCCAAATCAGCTAAATCTAAATCGGTTGGCTTATGCAGGTTAATCAGTGCTTCGCGCAAAGTCGGGTAGCCCATGCGTTCACGTAAATAGTTTGGCAGCGGGTCTGGCACTTCATCTAGTGAATCAATGGCGAGCTCAATACATTTTGCAATTTTCCAGGAAGGTAGCTTTGCGGTTGCAGAATAAATCGGTAAAAACTTGCCAGCGAATTGTGCGACTGCATCATCAACATCGCTGCCATCGGGCACCATCTCGTAATCCGGATGTGTTAGCTGACGCTTGCCATTAAAAACACCGATCTTGCCCGCAAATAAACCTTGTCGACCTGGCTTTAACTCTTTCTCGCGCCAAGCTTGATTAAAGAAAGTTAGCGAGAGCTTGGCGCTGCCATCGGTAACTATTACTTCGAGAATTCCACCTTTACGACCGCGCATTGGCCGATTACTAGCAGAGAGAACTTCAGCCAAAATCGTGACCTCATCGCCAGCATTTAACAGCGCGATATCGGTCAGTTCACCGCGCACCACATAACGACGCGGGTAGTGGCGCAGCAGATCATCGATGCTGACGATTCCAAAATTATCGGTCAGGACTTTTGCGGTGCGATCTCCGATCACATCTCGCGCTTTGTTCTCTAATCCAGCCACGAGCGTATTCTCTCGCTTTTTCGCTTTGACTTGCCTTTCCTGAGCGTGATTCGCCTTAACAGGGGGTGGCAAGGTAACCTTTGCTCCTGCCTGAAGCAGCAACTCTGTTTTGGCGCATTACCCAATTGATTAGCTAATAAGGAGCACGACCATGGCAGCAAACTGCGATATCTGTGGCAAAGGCCCAAGCTTTGGCAACAAAGTTTCACACTCACAGGTAAAGACTCGTCGTCGCTGGAATCCAAATATTCAGCGCGTACGCACCCTAGTAGCTGGTGCAACTAAGCGTCAGAACGTATGTACCTCTTGCCTTAAGGCCGGCAAAGTAACTCGTTAATTTAACTTTTTAATTGAAATGGCGCCAGGTATCTGGCGCTTTTTCATTTCCCAGAACAGTTAATCCAGTGCCGGCGCTTACTTGGCCGATCAACAATCCTGGTAAATTTTGACCAGTTGCCAGAAATACATGATCTTCGCCGCCGCCTAAGACTAAGTCAGCGATTGAAATATTTAGCTCTTCACTCAAAGTACGTAGCTCTGTGAAATCAGCAGCTGCTTGAAATAGATTGAAGTCAAGATTGAACTTAACGCTTGATGCGGCTGCCATTTGTTCGGCTTGCGTCATTAGCGAATCACTCACATCACTCATCGCAGTTGCATTGCCTAAATTTGCTGCATAGGCGTAATTAAGAGTTGGCGCACGGAAAGCGGCAACTGCTCGCTTAGCTGATTCAGATTCAATTACTAAACCTTTTTCTAAAATTGTTAATCCCGCACGCGACCAACCTGGCAAGTTAGATAGATAAATCTGATCACCAACAAGTACACCACTACGCAAGATTGGATTTGCAACTTCACCGAGTGCGGTAATTGCAATCGTGACTGCTGCACCTTTAGTTAGATCTCCCCCGACCACGGTCGCGCCAACTAAATTAGCTTCGAATGCGATTCCTTTAGCTAGTTTCTCAATCCATTCCAGATCTTCATTTCCAGTTAGCGAAACAGCTACAACTAAGAAGGTTGGCTTTGCGCCCATGCTAAAGACATCGGCTAAATTTGCAGCAGTTATCTTTCGACCAATCTCGAATGGGCTTGACCATTCGAGGCGAAAATGAACGCCTTCAACAGCCATATCGGTTGTAATAACTGTGCGATTGGTAGTGCGAATAACGGCAGCGTCATCGCCTATGCCTACTTCTAGATTTGGGTGACTGCTCGCGAAAACTTGCGCCAATAGCGCTAGTACTTCGCTCTCAGTAAATGCCATGCGGTGATTCTATTCCCATCAGATATCCACTAGAGAATTAGCACTCTAATGCGCTACCTTTGCCACTTAGCAGAACGTAATAAGGAGACCAAAATGTCAGTACAGGCATACATCTTGATTCAGACCGAAGTCGGAAAAGCGGACAGTGTCGCTAAATCTGTATCGGCGATCGCGGGCGTAACTCTGGCTGAAGGCGTTACCGGTCCTTATGATGTAATCATGCGCGCTGAAGCCCCAAGCATGGAAGATTTTGGTCGCATGATCCTTTCTAAAGTTCAAGGCGTTGCAGGTATTACTCGCACCTTGACTTGCCCGGTAACCACCTTCTAGTTTCCTAGAACTAATTATAGAGCTCTAGTTACCTAACGGTCCGTTAGTTCTGCGTTTGGCAGTATCAATTAGCGCTTGCACGATCTGCTCGTAACTCTTACCAGTAGCTGCCCACATCTTGGGAAATACTGACGTAGCTGTAAAACCAGGCATGGTATTTATTTCATTAATTACTACTTTGCCGGTATTGGTAAAGAAGAAATCAACTCGAGCTAAGCCGCTACAGCCAAGGGAAATAAACGCATCAAGAGATGCAGCGCGAATGGCATCGCTGGCGCTTGCTGGAATATCAGCTGGAATAATTATTTCAGTTGCACCATCTAAATATTTGGCTTCAAAATCATAGAACTCAAATCTTGAATCAATTTTAATTTGGCCAACTTTAGAAGCTTGCGGCGCACCATCAATTTCCAATACGGCACATTCAATTTCTAATCCCACTATCGCACGTTCAACCATAGCCTTGGGATCAAATCGATGTGCCTCGGTAATTGCACTTGCTAATTGATCGGCGCTTTTAACTTTAGTCGTGCCGCGACTTGAGCCACCGCGCGCTGGTTTAACAAAAAGCGGATAGCCAAGAGCATCAGCTCTTTTCTGCCATTCTGCTTTGTCGTCACTCCATTGCGTTGCGGTAACTGTAAAACCATCGGCAACCTTTAAACCGTGTGCTGCAAAAATTGGTTTGGCGAAAGATTTATCCATCGCTACAGCTGATGCCAATACCCCGCTACCCACATAAGGCAGATCAGAAATCTCAAAGAAACCTTGAATTGATCCGTCTTCGAATCCAGCCACATCTGCCACCACATGTGGTGCGCTACTTGGGACTTCTGGCAACTTTCCGTCAATGATGCTCAGCTGATGGGTTTCTGGAACTAAAACCCAGTTTCCATCTTTGGTAATGCCAATGAGGATCACTTCATACTTATTGCGGTCAATCGCGCTTAAGACTCCCCCGGCAGATAGGCACGAGATCTCGTGCTCAGAGCTACGTCCCCCAAATACGATCGCTATCGTCTCTTTACTCATTTAATGAAGTTCTCTGACTCAGTACTTATCTTCATCAAGCGATCCATCGCCTCTTGCGGGCTTACTAGTCCTTTAATCAGGTCAGCTACTGCTTCAATGATCGGAACTTCGACTCCTACCCGGTGAGCAACCTCAATCACCGCACTAGCTGAAGCAACGCCTTCGACTGTGCGAGAGAAATGTTTACGGGCAATCTCGTAACTTCCATCGCGACCAATCGCTTCACCAAAGGTGCGGTTACGCGAAAGCGGTGAACCGCAAGTGGCCACTAAGTCACCCATTCCAGCTAAACCTGCTGCGGTTAAAGGGTCAGAGCCGTGCGCAGCACAGAGTCGTCCAACTTCATTTAGACCACGAGTAATGATCATGGCTTGGGTATTTTCGCCCAGCCCTAATCCGATTGCAATACCAACAGCTAGCGCAATTACATTTTTTACCGCGCCAGCTAATTCGCAACCCATGACATCGGTTGAGGTATAAACGCGGTAATACTTGGCTTTAAATATTTCTTGCAACTCTTTAGCAAGTTCGATTGATTGAGAAGCAACAACAGCTGCTGCTGGTTGACGCAAGATTAATTCATCAGCCAAGTTCGGCCCAGTAATCACTGCAATTTCGCGATTGGGCAGAATCTCTTCGATGATCTCGCTCATGCGCATCTGAGTCGAGATCTCGATACCTTTTAGAGTACTGATAATTACTTCATCGCCCTTAAACAATGGCTTTAGTTCGATTAACTTCTCGCGCAAACTCTGCGCAGGAATTGCCAACACAATATATTTCGAATGAGCAAAGGCTTCATTAATATCGCTAGTTGCCTTAAGGGACGCGGGCAAAACTTGGCTACCTAAATACTTAGTGTTGGTATGAGAATTATTAATCTCAGCAACAACTTCTTCGCGGCGACCCCAGAGCAAGACGTCATTAGCGCCATCATCTAGGACCTGTGCCATTGTGCTTCCCCATGCGCCGGCACCGATAACTGTAATCTTCGCCACTACTTGCTCTTCTTCTTAAAATTGCCGGTGCGAGGCAGCGCCGAGGTGTGTGGATCAAAAATATCAGCGGGCCGCTTTTCACCACGAAGTTCTTCTAGGATCGAAGTAATAGCCGCCATTGCATACGCAGTTGCTTCAGCCATTGCTTCTGTATCCCCTTCCTTGCCGTACCACTTACTAAAATCTAGTGGTGCGCCAGCCTTTACCTGTAATTTCGTGCGTGGAAAGAGCTTGAATCTCTTACTATAGGCAGGAAGCACTTCTTGAGCTCCCCATTGCGCCACCGGAATAACTGGCGCTTGAGTCATTACCGCTAATCGGGCTAGTCCGGTTTTAGCAACCATCGGCCAATAATTAGCATCACGAGTTAACGTGCCTTCAGGATAAACACCGAGCATGTGCCCTGCTTTTAAAAATGCTCGGGCATGAACTAGTGCAGCCCCAGCATCTTTAGTTTCGCGTTCAACCGGTACTTGGCCCGCTTTGCGCAAGATCAATCCAATCACTGGAACTCTAAAGATTGAGGCTTTACCCAAAAATCTTGGTGCCCGACCATTCTTATAAAGAAAACGCGCAAAAACTAGCGGATCGTAATATGAGATGTGATTGCAGCAAACAATTACCGGGCCATCTTTGGGAATATTCTCTGCGCCTTGCCATTCATGTTTAGAAATCAGATTCATCAACGAAATAACAACTCTGGAGAAAATCGCAAACGATACGTTGTTGCCAAGTGGCTTACCTTTGGGTGGCGCGTACGAAATATTCAGTGGCGCACTTTCCATAGGACTCATCTTAGTTTAAAAAGGAATAAAAAAACGGGGCTACCTCGAAAGGCAGCCCCGCTAATTTATTATTAAATTACTTCTTCTTCTTCTTTGCTACTGGCTTCTTCTTTGCAGGAGCCTTCTTAGCAACCTTCTTCTTAGCTGCTGGCTTCTTCGCTGCAGCCTTCTTCTTTGCAGGAGCCTTCTTAACAGCCTTCTTCGCTGCTGGCTTTGCAACTGGCTTTGCAACAACTACGACTGGCTTTGGAGCCGGTCCTAGCTTGCGCTCGCCTGAGATTGCATCCTTAAGACCCTTTGCAGGTAAGAAGCGAGGCTTCTTCATTGCTTTGATCTTGATTGTCTCGCCAGTAAATGGGTTACGACCCATACGTGCTTTGCGATCAACCTTCTTGAACTTGCCGAAGTCATTGATCATGACGTCTTCGCCAGCAACCATGTTGCGAACGATTGTGTCAAAAATAATGTCTACTGCGTGTGAAGCTTCTTTCTTGCTGCCGTTGAAGTGTGGGGCCAACGCGGCAATGAATTGTGCCTTATTCATTTAAATCCCCTTATTTACGCTAAAAGTTAAGCAATCGCTTAACGCACTCGCAAAGTTACGCAGAACAATGGGGTGAGTCCAACATCAATGAGGGCGTGTCGCGAAAATTATTTCTCTTAAAAAGTGCGAAAAACCCATTAATTATGCGTAAAAAACTCTGTATTAGAACTTTAGAGTTTCCATGAAACTATCTCACCCTGTGCCAACTGAGCGTCAAAACCAGCGTAATTAGCCCCTTTTAGGCGCGAATTGGCAACGTCTTTGGTTTGTGAGCAGCACGCTTGGCCTCAAAAGTATCGATGGAATCGCTATTTCCCAGCGTTAAACCGATGTCATCGAGACCTTCCATTAAGCGCCAACGCACATAATCATCGATCTCAAATGCGATTACTTGGTCACCGTAGGAAACAGTCTTTGCTTCTAAGTTAACTGTGATTGCCAGGGCTGGATTAGCTTCAATCGCCACCCAGAGATCTTCAACTTCACTTTGGCTCAACAGAATTGTCAGTAAGCCACCTTTTTGCGAATTGCCTCGGAAAATATCGGCGAAGCGTGAAGAGATCACAACTTTGAAACCATAGTTCTGTAGCGCCCAGACCGCATGCTCGCGAGATGAACCAGTACCGAAATCAGCACCAGCAACTAGAACTGTGCCGTTCTTAAATTCAGGTTTATTCAAAACAAAATCTGGATCGCTACGCCAAGCGGCAAATAGCCCATCTTCGAAACCACTTCGAGTAACGCGCTTTAAATAGACAGCAGGAATGATCTGATCGGTATCAACATTGCTGCGACGCAGTGGAACACCAGTACCTACGTGAGTTACAAATTTTTCCATTTTGATTTCTCCTTACAGATCCGCAGGCGATGAAAGAGTTCCGCGAAGTGCGGTAGCTGCTGCAACTAACGGGCTTACCAAGTGGGTGCGCCCACCTTTGCCTTGACGACCTTCGAAGTTACGATTTGAGGTAGAAGCTGAACGCTCTTCTGGTTTCAATTGATCTGGATTCATACCCAGACACATTGAGCAACCAGCGTTGCGCCATTCAGCACCGGAATCAATAAATACTTTATCTAGACCTTCAGCCTCTGCCTGCAAACGAACTCGAGCGCTACCAGGCACAACTAACATGCGAAGTGAGGTTGAGATTTTTTTACCTTTAAGAATTTCAGCAGCCGCACGCAGATCTTCAATGCGACCATTAGTACAAGAACCTAAGAAGACAGTATCGATAGCCACGCTCTTCATTGGTTGACCTGCTGTTAAACCCATATAAACCAGGGCTCGTTCAGCTGCGCCACGCTCTTCGGCGTCTGCAATATCGGCTGGGTTTGGCACATTGGCATTCAAGAAGATTCCTTGGCCTGGGTTAGTTCCCCAAGTAACAAAGGGCTCTAGCTCATCGGCATCGAGATCTACTTCGACATCAAACTTAGCATCGGCATCGGTGAAGAGTGTTTTCCAATAGGAAAGCGCTGCGTCAAAGTCTTCGGGTGCATGCGGCTTGCCCAAGATGTAAGCAAAAGTTGTTTCATCTGGTGCGATCAAGCCGGCACGAGCACCAGCTTCAATCGACATATTACAAACGGTCATACGGGCTTCCATGGAAAGTTCTCGGATAGCTTCGCCGCGATATTCAATTACATAACCTTGTCCCCCGCCAGTACCAATCTTGGCAATGATTGCCAAGATAATGTCCTTACTGGTTACACCACACTTTAGTTTTCCGTTGACATTTATTGCCATGGTCTTTGGACGTTGCAATGGCAGTGTTTGAGTTGCAAGAACATGCTCTACTTCGCTGGTACCAATTCCGAAAGCAAGTGCGCCAAAAGCACCATGAGTTGAAGTATGTGAATCACCGCAAACAATGGTTAAGCCCGGTTGCGTTAAACCTAACTGTGGGCCAACCACGTGCACGATTCCTTGTTCAGCATCGCCCAGTGAGTGAATACGAACACCGAATTCAGCACAGTTTGCACGCAAAGTATCTACTTGTAGCTTTGATACTGGATCTGCAATCGGCAGATTAATGTTTTGAGTTGGCACATTGTGATCTTCAGTTGCAATAGTTAGATCAGGCCGGCGAACTTTGCGATTGCTTAAACGCAAACCATCGAAAGCTTGTGGGCTAGTTACCTCATGAATTAAATGTAGGTCGATATAGATCAGGTCTGGTTCGCCCTCTTTCGCGCGCACCACATGTTCTTGCCAGATCTTCTCGGCTAGCGTCTTTCCCATAACAGCTCCTAAATATCCTAAAAACTGGCATCTCACTAAATGGGATGCTAATATCAGTTCGTGGACAAGAAGAATAGCGGAGTCGGCGTATTAGATAAAGCCGTAGGAATTTTGGCTTGCCTGGAATCTGGCCCGCACTCATTGGCCGAACTTGTAGCCGCAACAGGTATCGCTCGCCCTACTGCGCACCGTTTAGCGGTTGCTCTTGAGCATCATCGCTTAGTAACCCGAGATTTAACTGGTCGCTTTATTTTGGGACCTCGTAGCGCCGAATTAGCCGCCGCTGCCGGCGAAGATCGTTTATTGGCCGCTGCTGCCCCAGCACTAGCCGCTCTGCGGGATGCCACTGGTGAAAGTGCGCAGCTTTATCGTCGCCAAGGTGATGTGCGCATTTGTGTTGCTGTTGCTGAACGTTTATCTGGTCTGCGCGATTCGGTTCCAGTTGGTTCGAACTTAACTATGCAGGCAGGATCTGCGGCACAAATACTTCTAGCTTGGGAAGATTCCGAACGCATTAGTCGCGGTTTAAAAGGTGCTCGCTTTACTGCAGCGCACTTATCTGCCGATCGTCGTCGCGGTTGGGCGCAATCAGTCGGTGAACGCGAAGTTGGTGTGGCATCTGTTTCGGCCCCAGTGCGTGGACCAAATGGAAAAGTTATTGCCGCCGTAAGTATCAGCGGCCCAATTGAACGTCTTGGTCGCCAACCTGGCCGCATTCATGCTGCTGCAGTTGTCGCGACCGCTGCTCGATTAACTGAGCACCTTGAAAAGTCTAATTAATATTTAACTTCAATCCCTAGTTCGCGCAGTACTCGGCCAATAACTCCGAAACTAAATCCTTTACGTTGCAACAAACTTTGAATTCGACGCACTTGAACATCTGGTGCTTGCCGTGACATCGTGTTGTATTTCTTCATGGCAAGCTCAAATGCCATTTGGTATTCAGCTTCATCATCTATTTCATCGAGGGCGGCATCGATTGAATTTTGATCGACCCCACGTGTACGAAGTTCGCCAGCAATAATTCGCTTTGACAACTTCTTTGAATTATGACGAGATTGAGTCCAAGCGCGAGCGAATTCCTCGTCATCTATAAGGCCGGCCTCTTGTAGGCGAAAGATGGTTGCCGCAGCAACTTCATCCTCGATACCGCGCTTTTTAAGGTGAGCCACGAGCTCGCCCTTACTCTTCGCCCGAGCCACTAACGTATTGAGCGCAATTGTGTAGGCAACAGAGTAAGGGTCGGCCTCGTGATCAACTTTTACATAGTCGAGCATTAGAGAGTTGGTTATCCCTTAGAAATCAACGTCGGCAGCAGCTTCATCGATCGCAGCAACTAGCTGTGGATCAACTTCAACTGGCACAAAGTGTGCGCGAATCTTGGTTTCAATTTCGTTAGCAAGATCAGGATTATCAAGCAAGAAAGTACGTGCATTTTCTTTACCTTGACCAAGTTGATCTGCTTCGTAGGTGTACCAAGCGCCGGCTTTCTTAACTACACCAATTTCAACACCCATGTCGATGAGTGAACCTTCGCGTGAGATACCAGTGCCATAAATAATGTCGAACTCTGCTTGCTTAAATGGTGGCGCCATCTTGTTCTTAACAACCTTAACGCGAGTACGGTTACCGACTGCGTCTTGGCCATCTTTAAGAGTTTCAATGCGACGAATATCAAGGCGAACAGATGCGTAGAACTTAAGCGCCTTGCCACCAGTTGTGGTTTCAGGTGAGCCGAAGAAAACACCGATCTTTTCGCGCAACTGGTTAATAAAGATTGCAGTTGTCTTTGATTGATGAAGTGCACCAGTAATTTTACGAAGTGCTTGCGACATCAAGCGAGCTTGTAGACCCATATGTGAATCGCCCATCTCGCCTTCAATTTCTGCGCGAGGTACCAGGGCGGCAACTGAGTCAACTACAACTAGATCAAGTGCACCTGAACGAATTAACATATCCATGATTTCAAGTGCTTGTTCACCAGTATCTGGTTGTGAAACAAGGAGTGCATCAATATCAACGCCAAGCTTCTTGGCATACTCAGAATCAAATGCATGTTCAGCATCGATAAAGGCACAGATGCCGCCAGCTTTTTGAGCATTAGCAATTGCGTGCAAAGTGAGAGTTGTTTTACCGGAAGATTCTGGTCCGTAGATTTCTACGATACGACCGCGTGGCAAACCACCGATACCAAGTGCGATATCAAGTGCGATAGAACCAGTTGGAATTACTTCGATGACCTGCGCTTGGCGCTCGGACATCTTCATGACAGCACCTTTGCCAAACTGACGTTCAATCTGAGCGAGGGCGGTGTCGAGCGCTTTTGAGCGATCGCTATTAGCTTTATCGACTGCTTTTTCAGCAGGAGTTTCTTTAGCCACTTACTTTCCTTTCGGTTAAACGTCGTCTGACGTTGAGGTCTGTCCCAGAAGGTACGGAGACCCACTGACGGCCACAGAAGCCCTACGGGCCTGCTGTGTGCGGAAAGTGGAACCGCTCTGGCTGTGCAGGGAAATAGTATCCGAACATCTGTTCGAAAGATACTTTAAGGGGCTGACAAAGGCGCTCGCGTGTCGCCGTGGTTAAGAGCCTTGCTGACGCTCAAAACGGGGCTAAAGGGTCTTTTAACCTACCTAAGGCGTGACTGTGACGACAAGGGTGAATTTCTGACCATTGGGGTTCGTAATTGTGGCGTTGGTCTGACCAACGGCAAGTGGAGTTATGCCGGGGTGAGTCGTATAGCTGCCCTGGTCTCCCCCGGCAACGAATTTAGCAATCTTGGAATCAGCAATTATGGCTGTCCAGTTTCCAGGATCAGCAACTGTTAAAACAATTGTGTTTGTAATGCGAACGGAAACTTCTGATGTAGTCGCTGGGTCAATCATTACTGGCGGAAGTGCCTGCGTTGAACCTGGAACACCTGCACCATCAGATGAACTTGTAGCTTTTGTAAGCGTCTTCAAACCTTTGGCAACTGCAACAAGCTGCTTGTAAGTAACGCCGCCAACTCCTTGAACTTGAATCTGTGTTGGTTTTAAATTTGGCAAAGCTTTTGCCGTAAACATTAAGTAACCACCAACTTTTGTAATATCGGCAGTTGTGCATTTCTTAAACGCGGCAGCATTAGATGCGTCGCAGTAAACATGAGTTTGCGCAGTAATTGAATTGATTTTTACTGATGGAAGTTTCTTCGATAGGCCAGGGTCAGAACATGGTTTACCAGACATACTTTCGTAAATTTCTATGAACTTCTTACCGCTACCTAATTTAACTGCGATCCATTGTTCGCGACCCATTCCGCAATCAATTAATTTAAATGAGGTGGTTTTAAATCCAGCTAATTCACTTGGTTTATAAACTGTATAATTCAATCCAACTTGAGCATCTTGATACTTATCTCCGGAACCCATTGCATAAGCGTCTGGAATTAAGAGTAATGAAGTAGCTACAAGCAATACAAGCGACTTAGTTTTCATTACTTGAGCTTAGCAGTCTCATTGGGATGCGAGCGACAGAGTGCTTTCCAAATATCGTGTGGCTCAAGCCCATCACGCAACGCCTCATCTACTGATCGTGAACCTAGTTCAGAGATAGCTATATCTTTGCTAAACGAAGGAGCCCAATCGACTCCAAAAGAAAGTTCGATTCGCTCGCGTAAATCTGAGATGCGCATCTTAAAAAAGCGTGCGCTCAACTAATAACGCAGCCTCATCAGCTGATTGTTGAGGGTTAATCGGTGCCAGCACTTGGGACTTTAACCAAGCAACGGCCAGTGAAGTGCAGACTTCAAGTTTAGTAACTTCGAGAATTGCAGCATGAAATTCGAGCCAGAGCGGATGTTTGCTATCGGTTAGCGCAAAAGCCAGCGCAGTTGGATCGCTTAACCGCATCATCGCTAGTGCTTGTGACCCTGATATTTCTAATGAGAGTTCCTCTAGAACTGCAGCCGGGGTTCCAACTGATTCCATCAAATCTCGTAATCGATTTAATTCACTGGTTAGTAGCGCCAAAACAACTGCACCTTTATCGCGATAATGGTTATATAAAGTTGCGCGTGATACTTGTGATTCAACTGAAATATCAATCATGGTTGTTGCAGTTAAACCCTTTTGGGCAATCAATAATTTAGTAGTTTCTAAAATTGCTGATTCAGTACGACTATGAATTGCGCCCTGCCGTTGATATTTGGGGGCGTTATTAAGCGGCGTCAACAACGGTCAACTTGATTGCTTCGCGTGATGAGATATCGCGAGAAACATCTGAGATAACACTCGAAAGAGTTAGGCCAAGTGCGGTGCAGATTGCATTTAGAAGTTCTGACGAAGCTTCTTTTTGACCGCGTTCTACTTCAGATAAATAACCAAGCGAGACTCGAGCATCGCGAGCAACATCGCGAAGAGTGCGACCTTGCGTTGTGCGAGCAGCACGAAGAGATTGACCAACGCTGGTGCGTAGTAGAACGACCATGTGATGCTCCTTTCGCTCTCGTTTACAGTGTCTTAAGGATACGGGCAAATGCCGCAATTGCACCTGCAATTGTTGCGTTTCGAACGATTTCACGCGTGCCCGATAGTTCTAACTGCAAAGTTTGTGAAATTGGGCCATCAATAGCTACCCATACAGTTCCGGCAGGAACGCCTTCGACTGGGCCAGGCCCTGCTACCCCAGTGGTTGAAATAGACCAAGTTGAGCCCATTAAATCCTTGATTCCATGAGCCATCGCCGCTGCAACCTCTTCGCTAACTGCGCCGAACTCAGTGATTAACTCCTCTGGTATCTGCAGTAGCGCACTTTTAATTTCATTTTGATATGCAGTTACTGAACCACGAAATATTTGCGATGAACCTGGCAGTGAGGTCAAAGCTTGCGCTAGTCCCCCACCAGTTAGCGATTCGGCAACCGAGATACTCTCACCACGAGAAATCAAGGTTTCTAAAATATCGGTAAGACCGGCAAACTCTTCTTTCACTTTAGCGCCGATCGCACATAGTAAATTCCGGTGCCAATCGTTAGTGCAATTGCGAAATACATAAAGCCATCGCGGAACCAATAAAGCGATGAGGAAAGTGGCATGACATAAAAGCCCACGCCAAATCCTTGGAACATGGCTTTTAGTTTTCCACCACGATTAGCTGGAATCACGCCGCGATTAATTACCGCTAACCGGAAAAAAGTAATGAATATTTCGCGGGACAAAATCACTATCGTGATCCACCAAGGCATTCGATCTAGAATAGAAAGCGAAATCATGGCTGTTGCAATCATGGCCTTATCAGCAACTGGATCTAGGAATTTACCAAGTTCAGTAACCGAATTTTGGCTTCGTGCCAACTTGCCATCTAGAACATCAGTCATGCCAATTAAAAAGAAAATTACCCAAGCAATCCATTGCCAATTTTGATCATCGCCACCATTTTTAAAGATGGCATAAGCACCAAGCGGCAAGAAAGCAATGCGCGCAATAGTTAGCGAATTGGGCAGATTTAATTCTTTGGCCATGAAATTAACCAATTGCCTCGGCGACTAGATCAGCGCCTAATGAATCTACGACCACGCCCTTAACGTACTGGCCGACCTTAAAAGAAGTACCGATAAATGAGGTCGTGCCATCTACTTCAGGACCTTGATGATCTGCGCGGCCTTCTTGCAGTTCGGCATCTTCAATCAAAACGGTAACTTCTTCGCCGATGCGAGCTGCTGCGCGATCAGATACCCAGTTATCAGCCAGCGAGGAAAGGGTTTCAACGCGTTGTTTGATGACTTCTTCAGGCAACTTATCTGACAAATTAAGGGCTTCGGTATTGTCCTCATCGCTATACCCGAAGACACCAATGGCATCGAGTTTGGCTTTGCTTAAGAATTCAACTAACTCATTGAAATCAGCTTCGGTTTCACCCGGAAATCCCACAATAAAGTTAGAGCGAATGCCCGCAGTTGGTGAGAGTGCGCGAATTTGCGAGATTAAATGTAAGAACTTTTCGTTATCGCCGAAACGACGCATACGACGTAGCACTGTTGCGCTGCTGTGCTGGAAACTTAAATCAAAGTAATGCGAAACTTTCTCAGTTGCAATCATGGCCTGCAGTAGCGATGGGCGCATTTCAGCTGGCTGCAGGTAAGACAAGCGAACTCGCTCGACACCTGGAATAGCTACTAACTCTGGCAAGACTTTTTCCATTAGAGTTAAATCACCCAGATCTTTACCGTATGAAGTCGTGTTCTCGCTAACCAAAAAAAGCTCAGTGGCTCCACTTTCAGCTAACCAATGGCCCTCGTCGATCACTTCAGTTGGGCGACGTGAAACAAATGCGCCACGGAAATATGGGATCGCGCAGAATGAACAACGACGATCGCAACCAGTTGCAATCTTTAGCGGTGCCCATGGTGTATCGGTTAAACGTTTACGTGGTGCAATTTCTAAAGTCTCATCGCGCTTGACGGCGCGATCAACTGGTGAAATCGGCAGCAACGAACGTCGATCACGTGGTGTGTGCGAAGTATGTGAATTGCCGGCCACGATTGATTGCAGACGGGCTGAAATATCTTGATAGTCATCGAAACCTAGAATTGCATCGGCCTCCGGAAGCGCGGCAGCTAGTTCGGCGCCGTATCGCTCAGCCATGCAACCGACGGCTACTACCGCGCGAGTAACTCCGTGGCCTTTAAGCGAGTTAGCTTCAAGCAACGCATCAACTGAATCTTTTTTAGCGGATTCAATGAAACCACATGTATTTACGAGGGCAACTTCGGCGGATTCAACATCATCGACCAGGGTCCAACCATCGGCTAAAAGGCGGCCAGCAAGTTCTTCGGAGTCGACTTCGTTACGGGTACACCCCAAAGTTACGACTGCTACCGTGCGCTTCATTGCGCTGATCTTACTTTATTTAGCTAGTCAGCGTTGTATGTGAGGTTTACAACCTCTCGATCAGCACCTACCGAGCCAACATCTTTGCCATTTACCGAGATATCTACGCCACCAGCATTGCCTACTCGCAAATTAACTTGTTTTGCTGCATTAAATGTCTTGCTCGCGCCCTCGCGAACTTGGCCTGAGAATAAAACTTCTCCATTTTCATTTGTGGCATAGAGCCAAGTGGTTCCCCTACTTGCAATTAATTCAACTTCGATTCCCCCAGAAATTACTGGCGATGCAGCGGCACTTGGTGCGGCAGATTCGGAAGCTGAACTAGATGGAGTAGTCGTTGTAGTTACAAGTATTTCGGGTTCATTTGCGTTTTCAGAATCTAAAAAAAAAATTTGAACACCCGCGAAGAGAATCAGAACGGCTGCTGATCCTGCCGCGAGAATTTTCCAGGAAATTCGCTTAGGCTCTTGATACGGCATCGTCACATTATTCTCATTTAGAAGTTCGCGAATTGGCTTTGCCGGCGCAGTAACTTCGGTTTCAAATAAATCTAAGAAGATTCGTTCATCAATACCGACTTTGGCCGCAATATTTCGTAGATGTCCGCGGGCATAAGTTTCGCCACCGCATTTTTTAAAATTATCATTTTCCATATCGCGCAAAAGCGTGGCCGGAATGTTTGTTAACTTAGCTAGATCCTCAATCGATAGGCGTGCGTCAGTACGTGATTTAGCAATCAACGCACCAAGGGACATTTTGAATCCTCTTTAAGCTAGCCAATAAGACAAGGAGCGATAAGGCTAGCCCCATGTAATGGCAATTGGGTAGCCATGGGGTGAACTTTTCGAGAGATAGCCCTTCTTATCACCCCATGTTAAGGACAAGTCTGGACAGTGTTAGTAATCGCGGATAGTCGCCAGTACAGAATCGAGTTCATCGGGTTTCACCAGAACCGTTCGCGCCTTAGAACCTTCTGAAGGTCCCACGATTCCGCGTGATTCCATTAGATCCATTAAGCGCCCAGCTTTAGCAAAGCCCACGCGAAGTTTGCGCTGCAACATTGAAGTCGAACCAAATTGTGTTCCCACTACGAGTTCAATTGCTTGCAACAAAATGTCTAAATCATCGCCAATTTCTTTATCGACCATCTTGGTTGCTGCCGGCGGCGCAGTTACATCTGAACGGTAGCGAGGAGCTAATTGTTTCTTAACGTGCCCAGTTACCGCTTCGATCTCGCGCTCAGAAACATATGCACCCTGAATACGTATTGCTCGACTGGCACCCATTGGAATAAAGAGTCCGTCGCCTTGGCCAACTAACTTTTCAGCCCCCGGCGTATCAAGAATTACTCGACTATCAGCCAGTGAGCTAGTTGCGAAAGATAAACGGGATGGCACATTCGCTTTAATTAACCCGGTAACAACATCAACAGATGGTCGTTGGGTTGCTAGCACTAAGTGAATACCGGCCGATCGCGCTAGTTGGGTAATGCGAACGACAGATTCTTCTACCTCGCGAGCAGCAACCATCATTAGGTCGGCAAGTTCGTCGATGATTACAAGTAAGTATGGGTAAGGCTCGATCTTGCGATCACCACCTGGTGGTGGAATAACTTTGCCAGCGCGCACAGCTTTATTGAAATCATCAATGTGACGGAAACCAAAGGTTGCTAAATCTTCATACCTCAAGTCCATCTCACGTACTACCCAAGTAAGTGCATCGGCTGCTTTCTTGGGGCTAGTAATAATCGGTGTGATCAAGTGTGGAATATTTTCATACGCTGTTAGTTCAACTCGCTTAGGATCAATCAGAACAAGTCGCACTTCATCAGGGGTTGAACGCATCAGAATCGAAACAATCATGGCGTTGATCATCGAAGACTTGCCGGCACCTGTGGCGCCAGCAACCAATAAGTGCGGCATTTTGGCTAGGTTTGCGCAAACAAAGTTACCTTCGACATCTTTACCGAGCGCAACCAACATTGGGTGATGATCTTGGCCAGCAACACTTGAACGCATTACATCGCCCAGGGCCACAATTTCGCGATCGGCGTTTGGAATTTCAATACCAACTGCCGACTTACCTGGAATCGGGGAAAGAATTCGCACGTCGCTACTGGCAACTGCGTATGAAATATTCTTTGAAAGCGCAGTAATACGTTCTACCTTAACCGCATTTCCCAGTTCGACTTCGTATCGCGTGACAGTTGGACCACGCATGAAACCCGTTACTTGGGCATCAATTTCGAATTGCAAGAAAACTTCGGTAAGAGCAGCCACCACGATTTCATTGGCTTTACTTTTAGCTTTGGCAGCCGGCCCAGTGCGCAGTAGATCTGGCGAAGGAAGCTCATAGATGGCATCACTTGAGAGCATAAGTTGCTCAGGTCTAGCGGTGATGGCAGGGGCTGGAACTGTAGTTGGCGGAATTATGGTTGCTACTGGAACTTCGACTGTGAACTCTTCGTCGAAACTCTCTTCGTCTAACTCTTCTTCATCATCTTTATGCTTATTCCATTCAGCAACTACTGGCGTTTCAAATGGCGGAGTATCGGTAACTTCAAACTCTTCTTCGCTGCGATCAGGGCGCTTGGAATTTAGCCAGGTCGCAGTATTTTTAATCCGGGTGATGACTGAAGAAACTGGTGTCGCCGTCGTTACCAATAAACCAAAGAAGAAGAGCAGAATCAAAACTGGATATGCCAGTACATCCGTCATCAATACAACTAGCGGTTGTGAAATTCCATAACCTAACCAGCCACCACCGTTATGCATAGCCGTGGTGCCAGTGCCGGTCGATTCATTTAATAGATGGGCAATACCTGTGGTGCTAAGCAAAAGTGCAATTGTGCCAACGACAATTCGCCCAGTTGCCGCTTTTTCCTGTGGTGAATGAAATAACCGAAAAGCAAAGTAGCCCAGAACTAGCGGCGTAAAGATTCCGATGCGACCAAAGCCACCGTAGAAGAAACTGGCAAGAGCGCGACCAACAATGTTTCCACCATCAAACCAAGTTCCGGCAGCTGCCATAATCGCCAAAATTAAGAGTAGAAATGCAAAGCCATCGCGTTGATGGGCTGGATCTAAATCCTTGGCTCCCTTAGCAACGAAGCGAATCGACTTGCCTAAATATTTTGCTAGCCCGCGCCAAATCGCAGCTAGCCCGCGCAGGATTGAACTGCCGATGCCACTACCTTTTGTGCTTGTTTTTGCGCGTGTTTTTTTCTTTGCCATAACTACCTAAGCCTAAAGGTTTACTAAAACCCGATAGGTCAGGCGCGCCGCGCTAAACCTCGATGACCACCGGCACGATCATTGGGCGACGACGATGTTTACCACCAACCCAACTTCCGATGGTGCGACGAACAACTTGGGAAAGTTGATGTGTGCCATTGATGCCATCGGCAACTGCCCGCGTCAAAGCTTTTTCAATCTCTAACTTAACGCCATCAAATAGTGACTCATCTTCGTTAAAGCCGCGCGCATGAATATCTGGGCCGGCCACAATTTTTCCACTTTGCGCATCAATTACTACGACGACGGAAATGAAACCTTCTTCACCTAGAATGCGACGATCCTTTAACGAATCTTCAGTTATATCGCCAATGCTTTGACCATCTACATAGACAAAGCCGCAAGGAACGCTACCGACTACTTGCGCTTCGTGATCAATTAAATCAACCACGATTCCATTTTCAATCACGATGGTGTTCTTGCGTGGCACGCCAGTTGCGATAGCTAATTCAGCATTAGCTCGTAAATGTCGCCATTCACCGTGTACTGGCATTACATACTTTGGCTTAACGATGTTGTAGCAATAGGTAAGTTCACCAGCTGCGGCATGGCCAGAGACGTGCACCATGGCATTTCCTTTATGAACTACTTTTGCACCGAAGCGAGTTAGCTCATTGATGATTCGGAATACCGAATTCTCATTTCCCGGAATCAGCGATGAAGCCAGAATTACGGTGTCGCCTTCACCAACGCGAATTTGGTGGTCACCATTTGCCATGCGCGAAAGAGCCGCAAGCGGTTCACCTTGCGAACCAGTACAAATCAATACAACGTTATCGTCATAGGCATCAAGATCTTTCGCATCAAAGACGATGCCATCCGGCACTTTGAGAAAACCCATATCTTGCGCGATCTTCATATTGCGCACCATCGATCGACCAATGAAGGCCACTTTACGTTTATGTTCGTGCGCAGTATCAATAATCTGTTGCACGCGATGTATGTGTGAAGAAAAAGTAGCAGTGATAACTCGGCGCCTGGTGCTGCGGAAAACCCGATCTAGCGCTGGCATAATTTCGCGCTCCGACGGCATAAAACCTGGCACATCGGCATTAGTTGAATCAACTAAAAATATATCTACGCCGGCTTCACCCAACCGAGCAAATGCGGGCAAATCAGTTACGCGGCCATCAAGTGGCAATTGATCCATTTTGAAATCACCAGTGTGCAGAACTGTGCCGGCCTTAGTGTGAATCGCAACTGCTAACGCATCAGGAATCGAGTGGTTAACGGCGATAAATTCAACTGAGAACGGACCGATATCTTCAATATCGCCTTCTTTAACTTCGCGCGTAAGCGGAGAGATGCGATGCTCTTTTAACTTAGCCGAAATCAAAGCAATTGTTAACGCTGATCCATAGATAGCTATATCGCCGCGTTCACGAAGTAGGTATGGCACGGCGCCGATATGGTCTTCGTGACCGTGCGTTAAAACTATGCCAATTACATCATTTAGTCGTTCATGAATATAGGAAAAGTCCGGCAAAATTAAATCAATACCTGGTTGATTCTCCTCTGGAAATAGAACACCGCAGTCAACAATAAGTAACTTGCCGTTAGTTTCAAAAACGGTCATGTTGCGACCGATTTCAGCTAACCCACCAAGGGCGACGATGCGTAGTCCCCCAGCAACTAATTTGCTAGGCGTTCCTAATTCGGGATGCGGATGATTCATGAATTAAACGGCGACGCCACCGGCACGCAGATCTTCGCGCAGTTGCGCAATCTGAGCTTCGGTTGCATCTACTAATGGAAGTCGAGTGATGCCGCCAGGAAGTCCCATCATATTAAGCGCGGCTTTTGTGAGGATCGCACCTTGCGTGCGGAAAGTGCCAGTAAATACTGGCAACAGCTTCTGATGAATTTCAAGTGCGCGGCCGGTATCGCCAGCGAACCAAGCATCAAGCATTGCTTTTAGATCTTTACCAACTGTGTGGCCACAGACTGAAACAAATCCAACTGCGCCAACAGATAGGAACGGCAAATTTAGAATGTCATCGCCTGAATAAACTGGAAGTCCGCAACGCTTAATTACCCAAGAAGTTGCCGCGACATTTCCTTTGGCATCTTTGAGCGCCACAATATTTTTATGTTCAAATAACCGCACGATTGTGTCAGATTCAATTTCAACACCGGTGCGACCTGGAATGTCATACATCATTAATGGCAGATCAGTTGCATCAGCAACGGCTCTGAAGTGAGCTTCGATTCCGGCTTGTGGTGGCTTGTTGTAATAAGGAGCTACAACTAGCAAACCATCGGCGCCAGCTTCAGCAGTGCGCTTTGCTTGATTGATTGAATATTCAGTTTCATTGTCGCCAGCACCAGAGATAACTTTGATTTTTGAGCCAACGGTTGATTTAACAACTTTAATGATCTCAATTTTTTCCGAAGATTTAGTTGTTGGTGCTTCACCGGTTGTGCCATTAACTGCAATTGCGTCGTGGCCGGTATCAACTAAATGTTGCGCCAACTTTGCAACACCATCCCAGTCGACCGAGCCATCTTTATTAAATGGGGTCACCATTGCCGTGATCATGCGGCCAAATGGAGCGTCAATTGCCATGCGCGTAACCTTACCCGTTTTTAAGGAGTAACTCGTCCTGATTTCTCAAAGGCAGCGTGGGTTAATGGCATTAATCGGGCAAATTCGACTTCCATTTTCTCGGCCACCATCTCAATTTCGCGTTGTGGGTAGCTTGGAAAATGTGACCCCTCGCGGGCCGTGCGAAGTGAAAGGAAATTCATCAATGCGCGAGCATTCATCGTTACATACATCGATGAATAAAGTCCGACTGGTAAAACTGCGCGAGCGACTTCACGAGCAATGCCAGCATCGAGCATCACTTGGTATTGCTTATAAGCCAAGATGTAGGCCTCTTTCATAGCCGCTTCAGTAATTTCCAGTTGCTCTTTAGTTCCATCGACGAATGTGTATGCACCAGCTTTGCCGATTTGAATTAATTTACGATCGGCATCAGGCACATAAAAAACTGGTGAGAGTTCGCGATAACGACCGCTCTCTTCGTTATAAGAAGCAATGCGGTGGCGCATGAATTCGCGGAAAACAAAAATTGGTGCAGAAATAAAGAAAGTCATCGAGGTATGTTCAAATGGGGAACCGTGACGCTCGCGCGCCAAGTAATTAATTAGCCCGGCCGAACGTGCTGGGTCTTCACCGATCTCCTCTAAAGATTGCTCACCTGCGGTAGATACGCGCGCCGCCCAAATAACATCGGCATCGCTGGCGCTGGCTTTAACCAGCTCGACCGTCATGTCGCTTCGGAAGATGATCTCGCTTGTGCGCGTTGATTCGGTGCTCATGAGGCGACCCTATCTAGCCACCTGCGCGTGGTTGTGGATTTCTACGGCAGAATGGCCGCGTGTCCAAAGTGAACCGAATCTCATCAATTAATAAGCCCACCCTTCGCGATTCATTAAGTGTTTCGTTGACCGTTGGTGCATATGGCGTAGCTTTTGGCGCCGCAGCCGTGGCAAATGGCTTTACGGTTCTGCAAAGTTGCTTGCTTTCACTACTGACTTTCTCGGGTGCATCACAATTCGCGGTCGTCGGAGTATTAGGTGCCGGCGGAACTGCACTTAGCGGAATCGCTACGGCTTCCCTACTTGGAATTCGTAATGGTTTGTATGGCGTGATCATGGCGCCGCGATTAAAAGTCAAAGGTTTTAAACGAATTGTTGCCGCACAAGTAACTATCGATGAATCAACTGGCGTTGCCCTTGGTCAAGAAGTCCGTAGCCCAGAAGCTATGCGCCAAGGCTTTTGGTTAACTGGCTTTGGGGTATTTATCTTTTGGAATCTTTTCACTCTAGCTGGCGCACTTGGCGCGCAAGCAATGGGCGATATTCGCGCATGGGGTTTAGATTCAGCAGTACCGGCTGCATTCCTGGGCTTAGTTTGGCCGCGACTTAAAACAAATGGTGATCGCGCGCTAGCAATTGGTTGCGCCGTATTTGCAGTTGCAATGACCCCGATCTTGCCCGCTGGCCTGCCGATTATCGCAACAGCATTCATTGCAATTGCCGTGGGGTTACGCAAATGAATCAATATTGGATTGCCGTAATCGGCACTAGCGCCATTGCATTTGCTTTGAAATACAGTGGGCACTCAGTTCCGGAAAAGTGGTTATCTCACCCGAAAATTCAGAAAGTAAATGTGCTTATCCCAATTGCACTTTTAAGCGCTTTAGTTGCGGCGCAAACTTTCACTGAGAAAAGTAAGTTAATGATCGATCACCGCTTGCTTGGGTTATCAGTGGCAATTCTGGCGTTGCTTTTAAAAGCACCGTTTCCAGTAGTGGTTCTATCGGCAGCGCTAAGTTCGGCGCTACTTTATAACCTCAGTATTTAACTTAAATTATTGAGAGTGATTTTAACTTCTCAGTAAGTGCGATATCTGATGGTTCAGTTAAATGCGTGCCATCTTGGAAAACAATTACTGGAATTGACTTAGCGCCACCATTGATTTCAATGACTTTGTCAGCTGCTGTTAAATCAGCTTCAACATCGATCTTGGTCCATTCGACGCCTAGTTCATTTAGTAAACGCTCAGAGCGACGGCAATCGCCACACCAGTCGGCACCATACATAACGATTTGATCTTTAGACATTTGCGGATCCCCCTACATGAACTTATCTAGGCCATGTGTTAGGCCTGGAACTTTTACAACGCTACGAACACCTAGTAGAACACCTGGCATAAAGCCGGCGCGATCAATTGAGTCATGACGAATAGTTAGGGTTTCACCTAAACCGCCCAAGATAACTTCTTGATGTGCAACTAAGCCGCGAACTCGTACTGAGTGAACTGGCACATCGCCCACCATTGCGCCCCGTGCACCATCTAGTGCGGTGTGAGTTGCATCTGGCATCGCGGCTAAACCTGCTTCTTTGCGCGCCTCGCTCATTAGCTGCGCAGTGCGTGCGGCAGTGCCACTTGGTGCATCAACTTTTGCCGGGTGATGCAGCTCAACAATTTCAGCTGATTCAAAGTAACGCGCGGCTTTAGCAGCAAACTCCATCATCAGTACTGCTCCGATTGCAAAGTTGGGTGCAATCAAAACGCCAACTTTAGGATGTGCCTTTAAGTCTGCAGCTAATTTGGCAATCTTGGCATCATCAAAACCTGTTGTGCCAACCACCGCGTTAATATCGTTTGCAATTAAGAAATCTAAATTCGCCATCACTGAATCTGGCGTAGTGAAATCAACAACGACTTCGGCGCCGTGCTTAACTAAATCATCAAGTGAATCGCCCAGATCAAGGGCAGCAACTAACTCAAGGCCATCGGCTTCAGTAATAGCGCGCACAACTTCAGCGCCCATGCGCCCGTTAGCGCCTAGAACACCTACTTTGATCATTTCGATCCCCCGTTGCGAAGTGCTTTTTCAAATTTACGTAAATCCTTATGTGGACCCACTACGGCAAGCGTAGGCGATTTGATGAGGAACTCGCTGGCAACAGCCCGTACTTCATCAGGGGTTACGCGGGCAATTGATTTCAAAATCTCATCAAAACTCATAATTTCGCCATAAACGATCTCGCTTTTGCCGATTCGGCTCATGCGTGAACCAGTATCTTCTTGGCTTAAGACCAGTGAGCCACGAACGGCGCCTTTAGCTCGCTCAATTTCCTCTTGGGTAAGACCGCGATCGACTACATCAGCCAGAACTTCTTGAATGATTTCAATTACTTCAACTGACTTAGCCGGATTACAACCGGCATAGAAACCAAGAACGCCAGTACCAGCAAATTGTTGGGCATAGGCATAAACCGAATAGGCAAGTCCGCGCTTTTCACGAATCTCTTGGAACAATCTAGATGACATGCCGCCACCTAAAGCAGATGCCATAACGCCCATTGCAAAACGACGTTCATCGCTGCGTGCAACGCCTTCGAGACCATAGAACATATGGGATTGCTCGGTCTTGCGATAAATACTGCCGACTGCTTGCTGATTACGTGGCTTAACTAAAGTGTTTTCGCGCAGCACAGGTGCGGCATGGTTGTCTAAATAACCATCGCGGGATAGGGCTTTTTCAATCGCCGCAACTACCTTTTTATGCTTAATGTTTCCAGCAACAGCTACAACCAGATTTTCGGGCAAATACTTCTTCTTGTAATAATTAAAAACTGTATTGCGGCTCATGCCCTTAATTGATTCAACGGTTCCGAGAATCGGCCGGCCTACTGGAATATCGCCGTAATAAGTATCGCTAAACAGATCATGAACGAGATCGCTCGGATCGTCATCGCGCATGGCGATCTCTTCGAGAACGACTTTGCGCTCGGCATCAACATCGGCAGCTGTGACAAGGGAAGAAGTAATTAAATCGGCAAGAACATCAATTGCCATCGGTAGATCGTTATCGATTACTCGAGCATAGAAGCAGGTGTATTCCTTGCTAGTAAAGGCATTCATTTCACCGCCAACTGCTTCGATGGAGGAAGAAATCTCCATCGCAGTTCGTGAGGTAGTGCCTTTGAAAAGTAAATGCTCTAGAAAGTGAGAAGCCCCAGCAGTTGCTGGGGTTTCGTCACGTGATCCAATGTTGATCCAGATTCCGACCGCGGCGCTGCGTACCGAAGATACTTCTTCAGTAACGATACGCAGACCGCTAGGTAGAACTGTTCTACGTACTGACATTATTCGGCGCTTGGAACGCTTCCGTCTTCAAGTACTGGAACTAGTGAAAGCTTGCCCTTAGGGTCAATCTCACCGATCTCAACTTGAATCTTGTCGCCAACCTTCATAACTTCTTCAAGGTTTTCGATGCGCTTTCCGCCGTGCATCTTGCGAATTTGCGATACGTGTAGCAAACCATCTTTGCCTGGCATCAATGATACGAAGGCACCAAATGCTGCCAGCTTTACGATCGTACCTAAGTAACGCTCGCCAACTTCTGGCATCTGTGGGTTAGCAATTGCATTGATCTGTGCACGAGCAGCTTCAGCAGCTGGCCCATTAGTTGCACCGATATAAATTGTGCCGTCATCTTCGATTGAGATCTCTGCGCCAGTTTCATCTTGAATCTGGTTAATGATCTTGCCCTTAGGACCGATAACTGCGCCAATTTGATCAACTGGAATCTTGACCGAGATGATGCGAGGAGCGTATTGGCTCATCTCATCTGGGGCATCGATTGCTTCGTTCATAACATCAAGAATCGCAAGACGCGCTTCCTTAGCTTGAAGAAGTGCGCCAGCTAGAACTGAGGCAGGAATACCGTCGAGCTTGGTATCTAGTTGAAGAGCGGTGATGAAATCTTTAGTTCCGGCAACTTTGAAGTCCATATCGCCGAATGCATCTTCGGCACCCAAGATATCGGTCAAAGCTACGTACTCAACTTTCCCATCAACATCATCTGAGATCAGACCCATTGCGATACCTGCAACTGGCGCCTTTAGTGGCACACCAGCGTTAAGCATTGCAAGCGTTGATGCACAAACAGAACCCATTGAAGTTGAACCGTTTGAGCCAAGTGCTTCAGATACTTGACGAATTGCATATGGGAATTCTTCGCGAGTTGGAAGAACTGGAATCAAGGCGCGCTCAGCTAGAGCACCGTGGCCAATTTCGCGACGCTTTGGTGTTCCAACCCGACCGGTCTCACCAGTTGAATATGGTGGGAAGTTGTAGTTGTGCATGTATCGCTTGTGATTTTCTGGATTTAAAGTATCTAGCTGTTGTTCCATCTTCAACATATTCAAAGTAGTGATACCCAAAATCTGAGTCTCGCCACGTTCAAAGATTGCTGAACCGTGAACGCGAGGAATAACTTCAACCTCAGCAGATAGCGCACGGATATCGCGAAGACCGCGACCATCGATACGAATCTTGTCACGCAGTACGCGCTGACGAACTAACTTCTTAGTTAGTGATTTGAATGCAGCAGGTACTTCTTTTTCGCGGCCTTCAAACTTTGCAGCAACAGCTTCTTTAGTAGCAGCTGAAATTGCATCGATTGCGGTTTCGCGCTCTTGCTTACCAGCGATAGTCATTGCCTTAGCAAGATCAGCAGATGCGTGAGCAGAAACTGCTTCGAATACATCTGACTGATAATCAAGGAAGACTGGGAATTCAGCAGTTGGCTTAGCAGCTTTAGCTGCCACCTTTAGCTGAGCATCACAAAGTGCCTTAATGAATGGCTTTGCCGCCTCAAGACCTTGGCTAACGATTTCTTCAGTTGGTGCGCTTTGACCGGCCTTAACCAATTCAATGGTCTTAGATGTGGCTTCTGCTTCAACCATCATGATTGCAACATCGTCACCAATTACGCGACCAGCAACAACCATGTCAAAGACTGCGCCTGCAACCTCTGAGTGATTTGGGAATGCAACCCATTGACCATCAATTAAAGCAACGCGAACGCCACCGATTGGGCCTGAAAATGGCAGACCAGCTAATTGTGTTGACATTGATGCTGCGTTAATCGCAAGTACGTCGTACATATGATCAGGATCAAGTGCCATGACAGTAATTACGATTTGAACTTCGTTGCGAAGTCCCTTTACGAATGATGGACGCAATGGGCGATCGATCAAACGGCAAGTAAGAATCGCATCTTCTGATGGACGTCCTTCGCGACGGAAGAATGATCCTGGAATACGACCAACTGCATACATTTTTTCTTCAACATCTACCGTCAAAGGGAAGAAATCGAATTGATCCTTCGGTGACTTTGAAGCAGTAGTTGCTGAGAAGATCATGGTTTCGTCGTTCATGTAAACCGCTGCAGCACCTGCTGCTTGACGAGCTAGTCGCCCGGTTTCGAAACGGATCTCTTTCTTTCCAAACTTTCCATTGTCGATTACGGCAACGGCTGATGTTACGTCTTGACCCTCCATGGGTCGCTCCTGTTCTTGACTACACGCATCAAGAGAATAATGAATCTTCGATCGAAGTTCACGCAGGATTTAATTGTTTAAATTAAATCTGCGGAAACCACTACCGAGGACCATTTCCCTCGGTGGAGTCAGGCTAAATTAACGGCGAATACCGAGTTTTTCGATAATCGCTCTGTAACGCGCAATATCTGTCTTTGCAAGGTACTGCAAGATACGACGACGCTGACCAACCAAAAGTAGTAGACCACGACGGTTGTGGTGATCATGAGGGTTAGTCTTGAGGTGAGTTGTGATGTCCTCGATACGCTTAGAAAGCAAAGCGACCTGCGCTTCTGGGCTTCCGGTGTCGGTAGCTGAAGTGCCGTACTTAGCAACGATTTCTTTCTTTACTTCTGGTGTTAGTGCCATTTAATGACTCTCCTTATTAGTTACCGCCACGATGGCTTCCGGTTTGATACACGGAAAGCTCTGCTTCTCGTTGGACAGGGCAAAGGTTACCAGCGTGAGCGTGAGGGGCGAAATCGGGGCTAATCCCCCGCCTAAACCCTGAACAAAATTTAGGCTTCGGTCAGTTTTCGAGCCAGATCGCAATCTTTCTTCATCTGCTCTAAAAGTGGCTCTAGGCCATCAAACTTTAAAGTCTCACGTAAATGCCAACCGAATTCGACCGTGGCAGTTTGATCATAAAGATCTAGGCCAATTTGATCGAGGGCATATGCCTCAACTTGGCGACCGCGAGCGCCGGCAAAAGTTGGATTAGTACCAATTGAAATTGCAGCGGGCCAACGATTGATACCAACTGTTAACCAGCCCGCATAAATACCATCGGCTGGAATAGTTTGGCCATCGATATTTCCTAGGTTTGCAGTTGGATAACCAATTTCGCGACCACGTGCTTCACCGTGAACTACTACGCCATCAAGACGATGTGGTCTAGTTAAAAGTATTCGCGCAGTTTCAACATCGCCTTTGGTAATTGCGGTGCGAATTCGGGTTGAAGAAACCGGTTCAGTGTCATCCGCATGTAGCGCCAGCACGTGAACCTTAAATTCCGAATGCAACTTAAGTGATTCTTCATTTCCAGCGGCTTTATGTCCATACGTAAAATTCTCACCAACAATGACTTCGCCAGCTTCTAATTGTTTAATCAAAATTTGGTTAACAAAATCCTCAGGTGACAGCGCAGCAAATTTCTCATCGAATTTCATGACCGCTACTTGGTCTGCACCATGAATTTTTAGCAAGACAACGCGGTCAGCCAGAGTCGTAAGAAGAGTAGGTGCGCGATCTGGGGCAAAAACTGTTGTTGGGTGTGGATCAAAAGTTAGGGCAATAATTTTGCGACCATCAGCAATTTCTTTCGCGCGATCGAGGATGCTCTGGTGGCCTTTATGCACGCCATCAAAGACTCCGATTACGACAACATTGCTCATTGTGCGAATTATGGCACCTCAGTTAACTGCAGCAAAAACTGCAATCGGAAGTGCTTTACCCTCCTTGTTCTGTAATAAGGCTAAAACTTCATCAGCTGGCGAAATCGCAGCTGTAATATCTTCGCTGGTATTTGCTACGAGTGCGCGCCCAAAGGAAAGTTCAGTTGCCTCATCTACGCTAACTGTGCGAACCGCAAACGTTGCTCGTGCTACATCGGCCATTGAAAGCGGTGTGAAATCTTGCGCCTTAAGGCCAGCAATTGAGACTGTGCGATCAAGCCCAAAGCCGGCAACTCGGGTGCGACGTAACTTGTTTAGGTGTCCCCCGACACCAAGGGCAGCGCCACAATCGCGAGCAATTGCGCGAATAAATGTGCCAGCTGAACAAGTGACATCAATATCTACTTCGACCCGATCACCAACGCGTCGGATTTCTAGAATTTCTAAATTAGAAATTGTGACTTCGCGCGCCGGTAACTCAAAAACTTCACCAGCACGAACTCGGGCATGTGCTCGCTCGCCATCAACTTTAACGGCAGAGACTGAACTTGGGCGCTGTGCAATCATGCCGCGCATCTTGGCTAATTCACTTTCAATTGCCGCATCTGTTACAGCTGAAACATCAGCAGTTGAAGTTATTTCGCCTTCATGATCATCAGTAATAGTTGCGGCTCCCAGAACCACCGTTGCCAGATATGACTTATCGCCATTAGTTACATATTGCAGTAACCGAGTGCCATTGCCGAAGCCTAAAACAAGAACGCCAGTTGCCATCGGATCAAGAGTTCCGGCATGGCCAACTTTGCGAGTATTAAGTGCGCGCCGACCCATTGCCACAACATCATGGCTAGTCATCGCCGGATCTTTATCGATTACTAAAAATCCGTGCGCAATCACAACTCTTCTGCTTCAAATTTAGGTTTATCGGCAATGATTTTTGGTTGCTTATACGCATCTTCGCCAGCTGCATAAGTTGCTTGTGCTCGTAGCACGGCAACCTGGGCATCTTGCGCACGCACTTTATCGAGCAATGAATCCATTTCGAGTGCGCTTTCCGGCAGGCTATCTAAGTGAAACTCTAAGCTCGGAGTAATACGGGTTTGTAGTTCATGCCCGACAGCTGAGCGAATCATTCCTTTAGCGCTCTCTAGCGCCGCAGCCGTAGCTGCGCGTTGATCTTCATCGCCAAGCACGGTGTAGAAAACCGAGGCGTTTTGTAGATCGCCAGTCACCCGCGCATCAGTGATTGTGACGAAACCTAACCGAGGATCTTTAACCTTGGATTCAAGTAACTGTGCCACAACCACTTTGATGCGATCGGCTACTTTTTGACTGCGATGTGATTGGCCCATAATTATGCGCGCTTCTTCTCGCGCATCTCAAAGACCTGAATCATGTCGCCAACTGCAATTTCCTTCATATTGCCAAGTCCGATACCGCACTCGAAGCCTTCCTTAACTTCGGTTGCATCGTCCTTAAAGCGCTTCAAGGAATCAATAGTTAGGTCATCGACTAGAACTTCTCCGTCACGCAAAATACGTGCCTTTGCGTTACGACGGATGGAGCCATCCTTAACGATTGAACCAGCGATATTTCCAGCCTTTGAAGACTTGAAGATTTCGCGAACTTCAGCGTTGCCAAGAATGATCTCTTCGTACTCTGGCTTTAACAAGCCCTTGAGTGAAAGTTCGATCTCTTCAATTGCGTTATAGATAACTGAGTAGAAGCGAACTTCGACGCCTTCTTGATCAGCATAAATAGCGGTTTGTGGTTCTGGCTTAACGTTGAAGCCAATAACCACAGCAGTAGATGCTGATGCCAAAGTGATGTCGCTCTTGGTGATTGCACCAACGCCACGGTGGATAACGCGTAGATCAACTTCGGCTCCGACATCGAGTTGCATAAGTGCATCTTCGAGGGCTTCAACCGAACCACTAACGTCACCCTTAAGAATGAGGTTAAGTGTTGAGATCTTGGATTGCTCCATGAAGTCTTCGAGTGAAACTTTCTTACGAGCCTTAGCAAGTTGCGCGTTACGTTCTGCTGCTTGACGCTTTTCGGCAATTTGGCGAGCAGTACGGTCTTCATCTGCAACTAAGAAGGTATCGCCGGCACTTGGTACCGATGTGAAACCAAGAACCTGTACTGGACGCGATGGGCCAGCTTCAGTTACTGCGTTTCCATCTTCATCAAGCATTGCACGAACGCGACCGAATGATCCACCAGCGACAATTGCATCACCAATCTTCAAAGTTCCTCGTTGAATTAATACCGTGGCAACTGGGCCGCGACCACGATCGAGGTGCGCTTCAATCGCAACACCACGAGCATCATCTTTAGCTATTGCGCGCAAATCAATTGCAGCATCGGCTGTTAGCAAGATTGATTCGATCAGTTGATCGATTCCGAGTCCACCCTTAGCTGAAACATCTACGAATATGGTGTCTCCGCCGTATTCTTCAGCGATCAAGTTGTACTCAGTTAACTGCTGGCGGACCTTATCTGGGTTTGCGCCTTCTTTATCAATTTTGTTAACTGCAACCACGATTGGTACATCGGCAGCTTGGGCGTGGTTTAACGCTTCAATAGTCTGCGGCATGATGCCATCGTCAGCTGCAACTACTAGAACCGCAATGTCAGTTACTTTCGCACCACGTGCACGCATAGCGGTGAACGCTTCGTGACCTGGGGTATCGATGAAAGTGATTGCGCGATTGATTCCATCGTGATCATGATGAATTTGGTATGCACCAATGTGCTGCGTAATTCCGCCGGCTTCAGTCTTTAGAACTTCAGACTTGCGAATCGCATCAAGCAAACTGGTCTTACCGTGATCAACGTGTCCCATAACAGTTACCACTGGTGGACGCGCAACAAGTAGATCGGCATCGAGATCAGCAAGTTCGGCACCTAAATCAATATCAAAACCTTGTAGCAATTCGCGATCTTCATCTTCGGGGCTAACAATTTGAATGTCATATCCAAGTTGTGCACCAAGAATTTCAAAAGTATCAGCATCTACTGATTGAGTTGCAGTAACCATCTCACCCAAGTGGAATAGCGCTGCTACTAACGCTGCTGGATCCGCACCAATTTTGTCGGCAAAGTCCGCCAAAGATGAACCGCGACGCATGCGCACTGCAGTTGAACCATCACCGTGCGGAACAACTGCGCCGCCAAGTTTTGGTGCTTGCATATTGTCGAATTCATCGCGCAGCGCTTTGCGACTCTTTGGCTTTCGCTTAGAACTCTTGCTTGCATTTTTTCCGAATGCACCACCGGCGCCGCCGCGTTGTGGTGGACGACCGCCACCTGGACGCGCTGGACCACCAGCTGCTGGTGCACCAACTCCAGATGGACCGTTAGAACGATATGGACCGGCAGATGTTGAACCACCAGTGCCACCAGTACGTGGTGGGAAGTTTCCAGTACCAGCACCTGCCGGGCGTGGTGAATTTGGACGTGCTGCAAAACCTGGGCGAACTGAACCTGGACGCGGACCTGACATGCCATTTCGCGGCGCACCAGTTGCACCAGCTGGTCGTGCAGGTGGCCGCGGACCTGCGCCACCAGTTGAGAATGGATTATTTCCAGGGCGCGGTGGACGTGGAACTGCGCCACCAGTTGAAAATGGATTATTGCCAGGACGCGGCGCTGGAGTTGCGGGCTTTGGCGCTGCTGGAGTTTCAGCAACGGGAGCAACTGAATCTGTTTCGTGTGCTGCTGGTCGCTCAATATTGCTTTCGGCAATCGCGCGCTCTTGCGCAGCCTTAAGTGCAGCTAAATCGACACCTAGTTCGGCGGCTAATTCAGCAGCTAACTCTGGATTTGCTTCGCCCTTTTTGGCAGCTGTCTTTTTTGCAGCAGCTTTCTTAACTGGCTTGGCTTCTTCTTTTGGTTTGGCATCTGGATACAACGCAACCAGCTTGCGCACTACCGGCGCTTCAACTGTTGATGATGCAGATCGGACGAACTCGCCCAATTCTTGGAGCTTTGCAAGTACTTCCTTGCTCTCCATGCCTAACTGTTTTGCTAATTCGTGTACGCGGACCTTTGCCACAGTTCTCCTGTCTTGGCCCGCGCGCCTGATGCGATGCGAGCCTTAGTTGTACGACCTCATAATTCTGACGAGCTCATTTAAGTTTCATATCTTTCGCATCCATTTCGGTAAGTATTTCTTTTTGTAAATCTGTTACATCTGGCATAGAACTTAATCGAAAGGCCCACTTAAAGGCTTGTCGATCAATTGCCATTTTTAAACATTTGTGATGAACCCATGCGCCTCGCCCGGGGGCAATTTGCGGCTGATCGAAAATTACTTTTCCATCAACTAGGACCATTCGCAACAAAATCGAAGGTGAACCGGTCTTGCGACAACCGATACAACTCCGAATCGGATTCATATCAATAGTCTCAATCTCTAGTGCCGTTCGAGCTTGATTACTGGGGTCAGTCTACACGGGATTATCTGGATGAATATCTATGCGCCAGCCCGTTAAACGTGCGGCCAAACGGGCATTTTGCCCATCTTTGCCGATCGCAAGTGAGAGTTGGTAATCAGGCACAACCACCCTGGCTGAGCGAGTGAATTCATCCACTACTTGAACGCTACTGACCTTAGCTGGGGCTAGTGCATTTGCCACGAAAGTTGCTGGGTCTTCAGACCAATCGACGATATCGATTTTCTCGCCATTTAATTCATTCATAACTGCTTGTGAACGTGAACCCATTGGGCCAATTAGCGAACCTTTAGGACTAACACCAGCGCGATGTGAACGAACTGCAATCTTGGTGCGATGACCAGCTTCGCGAGCAACTGCCATGATCTCAACAATGCGATCAGTAATTTCTGGAACTTCGAGAGCAAATAGTTGTTTAACTAGTGCTGGGTGAGATCGCGACAACATAATCTCGGGACCTTTTAACCCTTGCTTTACTTCAACTACGAAACATTTGATGCGATCACCGTGGACATAAACTTCACCCGGTACTTGCTCTTGTGGTGGAACTCGCCCTTCAACGCGACCTAAATTTACGTGAATCATCTTTGGATCGCGACCTTGTTGCACGATGCCAGAAACCACATCGCCAACTGAAGCACTGAATTCGCCCACGATCTCGGCATCATTTGTTTCGCGCATCTTTAAACGAATTACTTTGCGAATAGTTGCCATCGCGACTTTATCAAAGCCTTCGGGCTCGTGAATTTCTTCGCTTTCTCGTACGCCTTCTTCATTAAAAGTTGGCACCCAAATGTGAATCTCACCTGTTTCGCGATCAACGCGAACGCGAGCATGTGGTTTAGCTTCAGGTAGTTCGCGATAAAGCGAGATAACTTCTTGCTCGATTCCTTCGATGATGCTTAGCACCGGAATCGACTTTTCAGTAGTAAGCGTGATTAACGCTTCAAAATCAACATTCATTCCTTGTCTGCTTTGCGATTAAATTCAATTTCAACAGTTGCACGCTTAATGTCAGCGAAGGCAACAACTACAGCTTTTTCTTTCTTGCCAGTTACGGTTACCGAGACTTCATCACTAGCTGCGATACGACCTTCGACAACTTCGCTGTTCGCTAAAACGATTTTGATCAGACGGTCATGATTCTTGCGCCAGTGACGCGGCAAAGTAAGTGGGCGCTCGACACCAGGTGAAGATACTTCGAGCGTGAATGCGGTTTCATCAAGAAATGTGGCTGTATCGAGCAGCGCTGAGATTGCTTTGGTAACAACAGTTACTTGATCAAGATTTAATGGAATATCGCCATCGACAATGCAGGTAATAACTCTGGATCTGCCGGCATTTAATATTTCAACATCTTCTAGATAGAAACCGGCCCCTACGACTGCTGGTGTTACTAATTCGCTAATCTGTTCTTTCAGGGCCATTTAAAGTTCCTAACTATTAAATTGTTAATTAAGTTGTGATGCTAACTCTAACCTATGAATTAGAAGCTTTTGAACGTATCGAGTGCGACCTTAATTATCAGGGCAACCGTTACTACTAAGAAAACTTTTCGCACTAGCGTTGAACCACCGCGAATCGCTAGCTTGGCGCCAATAATTGCACCTGCCACATTGGCAATAGCCAGGGTCAAACCGATCTGCCACAAGATCACCCCATTTAAACCAAAAACAATAATTGCGCCTAAGTTGGTCGAGACATTTACTACCTTTGCGATGGCGGAGGCACTTAAGAAGGCAAAGCCCAGCCCAACCATTGCTAACACTAAGAAGGAACCAGTGCCTGGCCCAAATATGCCATCGTAGAAACCAATGACGGCGGCGATTGAGATACCTAATAAAGTGCGGTGCTTTGTCGAATGTTTCATCGCTTCAACTTGGCCCAGCTCTGGCTTAGTAAAGGTATAGATCGCAACTGCAATAAGAAGTACCAAGACAACTGGTCGGAAATATTCGGTCGGTAAACGGGATGCAAGGGAGGCTCCCCCGATTGAGCCGAGTAGCGCCGGAATAACTAGTGCTAGTAAGAACTTAGGATCACTCTTAACGCTCTTGCGATAAAGCCGAGCGGACGCCGTTGTGCCAAAAATCGAGATTGATTTATTGGTACCCAAAACTTCAACAGTTTTGAAATCACTTAGCCCAATTAACAGCGCAGGTAATTGGATTAATCCGCCGCCGCCAGCAATGGCATCAATTAAGCCCGCTCCAAACGCTGCGATAAAGAGAAAGAGCAGTGTGTAGAGCGACAGATCGGAAAGCATTAATTACTTAATTGCAGCCAATAGCGCAGTGATTGCGTTGACCGCTTCGCCAACTGCAACTTCTGACTTCTCGCCACTCTTGCGAACTCGTACTTCGACGTTGCCATTTGCTAGCGCCTTACCCACAACAACAATGATTGGGTTACCAATTAACTCGGCATCTTTAAACTTAACGCCCGCACTTGGATCACGACGATCATCAAGCATTACCGTAATTCCAATTGCTTCTAACTTGTTTCCTAGATCAAGGGCAGCATCGAAAATTGCATCCTCTTTACCCGTTGCCACAATATGTACTTTGGCTGGCGCTAAATCAACTGGCCAATTAAGACCGATTTCATCGTGAGTTTGTTCCGCAATGGCAGCTACTGCGCGTGAAACGCCAATGCCATAAGAACCCATAGTGACAATCTGTGATTTTCCATTTTGATCAAGCACTGTCAGGTTTAAGCTTTCCGCATATTTGCGACCAAGTTGGAAGATATGGCCGATCTCAATGGCGCGATCAATTACGACAGGTGTTTCGCACTCTGGGCAAGCATCACCGGCACGAACTTCGGCAGCTTCAACATAAGAATCTGGTGTGAAATCGCGACCATTAACCACGTTACGAGCATGACGATCTTTTTGATTCGCACCAGTTACCCATGATGTGCCTGGCGCAATTCGAGGGTCGGCATAAACCGTAATGCCAGATTTCTTGGCATCTTGTGGCCCGATGTAACCCTTAACTAGCGCTGGGAACTTAGCGAAATCAGCATCTTCAAATACGCGCAGTTCGTGAATGCCACCAATATTTTCTTGGAAGCGCTTTAAATCCACTTCACGATCACCCGGTACTAAGACACAAATAGCTTTGTTATCTGCCATCAGCATTACATTCTTTAGCGTATGAGCACCGGTGAATCCCCCGCCGAATTTATTGTTAAGAAGTTCGACCAAAGTATCGATGGTTGGCGTATTTGGTGAATCAAAAGCTTCGGCAGCTGGTGTCGCTGACGAATCAACTGCAGCCACCTTAGTAACCATAGCTTCAACGTTTGCAGCAAAGCCACACTTAGGGCAGAGCACATAAGTATCTTCACCAGTTGAACATGGGGCTAAGAATTCTTCGGACTTAGAGCCACCCATTGCGCCAGAGACAGCCTTAACAATGTTGTACTGCATACCTAAACGATCAAAAGTCTTTACATAAGCTTGGCGGTGGTTTTGATAGGAAACTTCGAGGCCAGCATCGTCAATATCGAAAGAGTAAGAATCTTTCATGACGAATTCGCGACCACGGATGATTCCGCTGCGTGGTCGGGCTTCATCGCGAAACTTAGTTTGAATCTGATAAATACTTAGTGGCAAATCTTTATATGATGAATATTCGCCCTTCACCATCAAGGTAAACATTTCTTCGTGCGTTGGGCCTAGTAAGTAATCGCCACCTCTACGATCTTGCAAGCGAAATAGCGCTGGGCCATATTCTTCCCAGCGATTCGTCGCCTCATATGCATCGCGCGGCAACAGTGAAGGAAAATTAACTTCTTGAAAGCCAGCGGCATCCATCTCTTCGCGAATCACTCGCTCAATATTGCGCAGTGTAATTACGCCAAGTGGTAACCAAGAATAAATTCCAGCGGCAATACGGCGCACATAACCAGCACGAACCAATAGTTTGTGGCTAGCTACTTCAGCATCCGCTGGATCATCACGAAGGGTGCGTAGAAAAAGCGTCGACATCTTTAGCATCAGGAAGTGCTCACAACTGGCTCGCCCGATGCAACGCCGGCAGCCTCCATCTCTTCAGCTAAACGCATTGCTTCTTCAATTAGCGTTTGCACAATCATTGATTCAGGTACGGTCTTGATTACTTCACCCTTAACAAAGATCTGGCCTTTGCCATTTCCGGATGCAACACCAAGATCTGCTTCGCGCGCTTCGCCCGGGCCATTTACTACGCAACCCATAACTGCAACGCGAAGTGGCACAGTCATTCCTTCGAGGCCAGCCTGTACTTGTTCGGCCAAGGTGTAAACATCTACTTGGGCACGACCACATGATGGGCAAGAAACAATTTCGAGCTTACGTTGGCGCAAATTTAGCGATTCTAGAATTGAGATACCGACTTTAACTTCTTCAACTGGCGGTGCCGAAAGCGATACGCGAATCGTGTCGCCAATTCCTTCGGCTAATAAGATTCCAAATGCAGTGGCAGATTTAATAGTGCCCTGGAAAAGTGGCCCTGCTTCAGTCACACCTAAGTGCAGCGGATAAGTAGTTTGTGCTGCTAGTAAGCGATAGGCCTTAACCATGATTACTGGATCATGATGCTTAACTGAAATTTTAATATCTGAAAATCCGTGCTCTTCAAAAAGTGATGCTTCCCAAATCGCTGACTCAACAAGTGCCTCGGGTGTTGCTTTTCCGTACTTGGCTAACAAGCGTGGATCTAACGAACCAGCATTTACGCCGATGCGAATTGGAATTCCGGCATCGCCCGCGGCCTTAGCAACTTCTTTAACTTTGTCATCGAACTGCTTGATGTTGCCTGGGTTAACGCGAACTGCTGCGCAACCAGCATCGATGGCGGCGAAAATATATTTTGGCTGAAAGTGAATATCAGCAATCACTGGAATCTGTGACTTCTTGGCAATCTGTGCCAACGCATCGGCATCATCTTGGCTTGGCACAGCAACGCGGACAATCTGGCAACCAGAGGCAGTTAATTCGGCGATCTGCTGCAAAGTGGCATTTACATCTGAGGTCAAAGTGGTGCACATTGATTGCACGCTGACTGGTGAATCGCTGCCCACCCCAACTTTGCCAACCTGAAGCTGACGGGTTTTGCGGCGTGGGGCTAAAGCGGCAGGAGGTGCAGCAGGAATTCCAAGATCAACCATGTCGCTATTCTGCCCTAAGTGCGGCTTAACCGCTAAAGATTTAGATTTACTGGATTAATAATGTCTGCCACAAGGAGCATGACGGTCAATACTGCCAACAGAACAAAGACCACCATGGTTATTGGCGTAAGCACTGCTACATCAATTGGCTTGGGTCTTGGTTTTCCGCGCAAACGAGCCAAAAATGCTCTGATCTCATCGGCGATTGCGACTGCCATATGACCGCCATCGAGCGGCAAGATCGGCAATAAATTAAATACACCAACAAAGAAATTAAGGCTGGCCACAATTAGTAAGAAAGCCCCGATGCGTTCGGTCCACGTCATTTGATCAGAAGCTGTTACTTGGCCAGAAACTGCAGCCACACCAACTATGCCTACGAGCCCGTCAGCGTCACGTTCTTTGCCTTGGAAAGTTTGACCCCAGAGAGCTGGAATTTTAGCTGGCAACGCAACTAGCGATTTAACACTTGAAACCAAAAACTCTTTACTCAGCGATACCGAATCCTTGGTGGCTTTAATCGGATCACTTCGCACATTTGCTACTTCATTAATGATGCCCAGCACACCCCGTACTTCACGATTCACGACGCGCTTTACTGGCGTTGCCGTAATAGTGATCTTTTCACCATCACGATAAATCGAAAGCGTTAACTCTTTGCCGGCGGAGTCACGGATTAGCTGAACATCATCAACCCAATTCTCAACTGGTTTGTTATTAATCGCCATAATGTAATCGCCCGGCTTTATTCCGGCTGCCTTTGCTGGCGATGGAATTGATGCGCTGGTACATGCTTCAGTACTAACTGGAATACAATCTGAAACTTGCGCTACTTGCGGCGTAATGCGATTGGTGCCAATTCCGATGAAAAGAATTAGCAAAATTACGAAACCTAAAACAAAGTGCAAAAATGAGCCAGCGCCGAGAACGATCAACTTGCGCCCTGATGATGCTTTCACAAAGGCGCGATCTTCTTCGCCTAAGTCCATTTCGTCGCGAACGGTCATGCCAGAAATTCGGCAATAACCGCCAGCTGGAATCGCCTTAATACCGAACTCAGTTTCCCCTCGTTGAGTTGACCAAATTCGCTTGCCGAAACCTAAGAAAAATTCAGTGACTTTCATGCCAAATTTACGAGCTGTTATGTAGTGGCCAAATTCATGCACCATAACCGAGAAGAGCAGGGCCACAACAAATGCCAAGATGCCGATAAATTCCATTACTTCGCCACTTTCTTAATAATCTCGCCCGCTACTTTACGGGCATCATTCTCGATGGCACTGACATCGGCTAGATCTCTAATTGGATTCACAGCCGAACCTAACGTCTGCACGGCTAAATCAACACTTTCAATGATTGACGTAAAGGAAATCTCACCAGCTAAGAATGCAGCTACTGCAACTTCATTTGCCGCATTAAAAATTGCTGGCAATCCCCCGCCCAACTCACCACAACGGCGCGCGAGTTCAATTACCGGGAATCGCTCGTTATCAATTGGTTCAAACTCGAGAGTGTGCTGCTTTGACCAATCCATTGCTTTGGTTGCACTTGGTAATCGCACTGGCCAATTAATGGCGTAGGCGATTGGGCCTTTCATATTCGGCGGGCTTAGTTGAGCCAAAGTTGAAGCATCAACATATTCGACCATTGAATGCACGATTGATTGCGGATGAATCACTGCTTCGATTTGGCGATATGGCATATCAAATAAGTAATGCGCTTCAATAATTTCAAGTGACTTATTCATTAGCGTGGCTGAATTAATTGTTACTACTTGCCCCATGGCCCAAGTTGGATGAGCAAGCGCGTCGGCAATTGTGACCTCGCTTAAATCACGACGATTTCTAAATGGCCCACCACTGGCAGTTAAAACTAACTTAGCGATTTCGGACTTCTTACCCGCCATGGCGCTCTGCCAAATCGCACTGTGTTCAGAATCAACTGGAATTAATTGGTTTTCTGCAGCTTTTGACATTACTAATTCACCAGCGGCAACGAGTGATTCCTTATTTGCAAGCGCTAATTTATTTCCAACTTCGAGCGCTGCCAGCGTTGGCCCTAAGCCAATCGAACCGGTAATGCCATTTAGCACTACTTCGCAAGTTATTGCGGCAATTTCACTGGCTGCATTGGGACCATCAATTACCGTTACGCCAGGCAACGCTTCGCGAATTTTCTCAGCGCCTTTTACTACGCCAATTACTTGCACTTTAAAGGTGCGGGCTTGCTCAATAATTGCCGCTGGATTACTGCCGTATGCACTGATTGCTACAACGTTGAAAACACCTGGGTTTGCCGCAACTATTTCAAGTGCCTGCACACCAATCGACCCGGTTGAACCGAGAATTACTAAATCGCGCATTTACTATCGATCAAGCAGATTCTGAGTTGGTGAATATGGCGTGCCGTTGCGACGTTTAGCGATCGCACTTAACGCCTCAAGTACAACTCGGTTAGCCAAGATTGCCGTGATGTCGGCGCTATCAAATGCTGGCGCTACTTCAACCACGTCGATACCAACAATTGGTAGCTCTAAACAAATTCGGCGCACTGCTTCAAGTAATTCGCGACTTGTCATGCCACCTGGTTCAGGGGTGCCGGTGCCTGGCGCCATTCCTGGATCAACTACGTCGATATCTACCGATAAGAAAACGCCATCACATTGGTTTGTCAGAGTTGCAAAAGATTCATCAAGTACTGGGCCGAGGCCACGATGATGGATCTCAGTCATTTCGTAACTGCGCATGCCTTGATCGCGCATCCAATTTAGAGTCTCGTTATCTGGCCAGTAGCCACGCAAACCTAACTGCAAGAAACGATCACCGCGCACAAAACCGCCATCGATTAATCTGCGCATTGGGGTGCCGTGACCAACGAGAGCGCCCATTTGATCAGCACCAGTATCAGCGTGTGCATCAAAGTGAATCATTGAAATTTTGCCAAGCCCGCGGTGTTTAGCAATACCTGCCACGTCGGCCGATGCAATTGAATGATCGCCACCAAGAATTACTGGAATTATGCCCGCACGAGAAATCTGCTCAGTGGCATTGGCTAATACTTCAAGGGAAGCAACTAGATCTCCGCCGGGCATTAATAAATCGCCAGCATCATAAACTTTTAGATCTTTCAGGCCATCGGTACGCAGTGCTAAGTGCGGACGTTCGCCATCGTGCGGTAAATAATCGCCACCACGAATTGCTTGCGGACCAAACTTGGCACCTGAGCGATGTGAGGTTCCAGAATCAATCGGAGCGCCCAAGATAATTACATCGGCATCGGCATAACTAGCTGGCACCTCAAGATCACAGGCTGGAATGCCTAAGAAGGTAAAACTGGGGCCGTACAGATTGCCGTGATTGGTCATGCGCTCACTTTACGCTTACGACCCACAATCTGCCCAGTTATCACGATTGCCAGCGCTAAGAAAAACATCGCCGAACCAATTACGTTGGCTTGTGCGGGAATACCACGCGCTGCCGAGGTGTAAACAAACTTCGGGAAAGTAGTTAACGTGCCCGAGTTGAAGTTGGTAATGATGAAATCATCGAAAGACAAGCTAAATGCTAGAAGTGCAGCTCCTGCAATTCCAGGTGCTACCAGCGGCAAAGTCACGCGGCGGAAAGTTTCGCGTTCGTTGGCATAAAGATCCATCGCAGCTTGTTCAAGGCGCGGATCTAAACTTGCTATTCGAGCTTTTACGGTAACCACCACAAATGAAATACAGAAAACCACGTGGGCAATAACAGTCGGCCAGAAGCCAGGATTAATTTTGAAAACTAAGAAGAGTGAAAGTAGCGAAGCACCAAGAACAATTTCTGGTGTGGCCATTGGCAAGAAGATCATTAAGTTAGATGTTGATCGACCTTTAAAGCTATAGCGACCAATTGCAAAAGCAATCATGGTGCCTAGAATTGTGGAAAATAGCGTGGCCAGAAAACCAATCTTGATTGAGTTTGCTAGTGCGGAACAAACCTCAGGAGCGCCACATGGGTTCTTCCAATTATCGAAAGTAAAGCCTTTCCAAATTAAGTTGCTCTTACCTGAATCATTAAAGGAGAAAGCAAATGTGTAAGCAACTGGAATGAAGAGATAAGTAAAAGCAACCACTGCATAAATACGAATTAGGTTACGGCCGATCCAGCGTGAGATGCGAGCGCCAGTTGGAATGTGAGGAATCGTGGCATCTTTAATTTTGTGGCTCATACCAACTCCTCGGTTCCGGCTTTGCGCACATAAACAGTTACCAGAATCAAAATCACTGCCATTAAGGTAAATGAGAGAGCGGCCGCAGTTGGGTAATCCACGATCTTGAAATAGCGCGACTCAATTACGTTTCCGATCATCTTGGTATTTGGGCTACCTAAGATTGCCGCGTTTACGTAGTCACCAGCTGCAGGGATAAAGGTAAGCAACGTGCCCGCAACAACACCAGGCATCGAGAGCGGCAGTGTGACTCTGCGAAATGTTGTAAAGCCATTGGCATATAGATCGCCAGAAGCCTCAAGGGTGCGTGGATCAATGCGGTCGATCGAGGCATAAAGTGGCAAAGTCATAAATGGCAAGAAGTTATAGGTCATACCCATGACAACGGCAAAAGCAGATGATGTAAGCGTCGTACTATCGCTAATAATTCCTAAATTGCGCAGAGTCGGAACTACGAAACCTTCTTCACCCAGAATTTGTTTCCAGGCAACAGTACGAAGTAAGAACGAAGTGAAGAACGGTGCAATAACTAAAACCAACATAAAGTTCTTTAGCTTGCCGCCTTTAAATGCGATCGCGTAAGCAAGCGGATAAGCAATTGCGAGTGCTAATAGAGTGGCAATTAGGGCATATACAAATGAACGGCCAAATTGTTCTTTATTCTCAACAAATGCATCAACATAGTTAGAAAAACGTAGCGTCTGCTCGTATTGGCCAGTGTCTCCCCCACCAACTGGTGTCTGGGTCGATGTCTGTGCAAGGTTGATAATAGGCAGAATAAAGAAAGTAAATAGGAAGCCGAAACCCGGTAAGAGTAAAAGGTACGGAGTGCGGATCTTACCCATTACTTAATTTACTCTTCGTCTAGTTCTTCAGGATTAACTTCAGAACCAGCAGTTGCATCTTCATCACCGCGAAGTCCGAAAGTAAAGATTGGCTCCCAAGAAATATTAACTTCTTCGCCCTTGCTAAATGGAGCAACACCGTCGTCGTTTTGCTCGAAGACCATTAGCTCTTGACCCCATGGCATCTCAACCTGATACTGAGTTGAAACTCCGATGTAGGAAACATCTTCAATATGGCCACCAGTTAAAATATTTCCAGATGTTGGCGTACCTAAACGCGAGATACGGAATTTCTCGGGGCGAATACCGGCATAAATGAACTGATCATTGGCATGCGAGCGATTCTTCTGCAGGGAAATCTTCTGACCGAATAAATCAACGATATGTGAATCACCATCGTTGCCGCTGATCGTGCCCTTAATCAAGTTTGATTGACCCAAGAAGTTAGCCACAAACGCCGTCTTTGGGTTGTCATATAAGTCAGCTGGTGAGCCCATTTGCTCAATCTGACCCTCATTCATAACCGCGATCGTGTCAGCCATTGTCATGGCTTCTTCTTGATCGTGAGTTACGTGGACGAAAGTTAAACCAACTTCTTTCTGAATCCACTTAAGTTCAATCTGCATTTGGCGACGAAGTTTTAGATCAAGTGCACCAAGTGGTTCATCGAGCAAAAGCAGAGCTGGGCGGTTAACAATTGCGCGAGCCGCCAAGTGCGGCAACTCAACTAGATCAAGAACTTTGCTGACAGCTGCATCTACATCTTTGATTCCGCGCCGGCGTAAACCAAATGCGATATTTTCAAAAATGGTTAAATGTGGAAATAGCGCATAGTTCTGAAAAACCGTATTGATCGGACGCTGATATGGTTTAGTTGTAGTGATATCAGTAGTGCCCAAGTGAATACTGCCCACAGTTGGTTCTTCGAGCCCGGCAATCATGCGCAGAGTTGTAGTTTTGCCACAACCAGATGGGCCAAGCAGAGCGAAGAATGAACCTTCGGGAATTACTAACGAAAGATCATCAACGGCAGTGAAATCGCCATAACTCTTCGAGAGTCGAGTTAAGCGAAGATCACCTTTTGCGGAAATAGATTCTTTGGTCACCTATTTACCTTAGTTGCCTTGCGCTTGTTGGAACGCTTCAGCCCAAGCTGATTCTTCAGCTGGAGTAAGTGAACGGAAAACATTTAGCTTCTTAGACATCGCATCATCAGGGAAAATGTATGAGCTCTTAGCAAGTGCTGGATCAATCTTTTCCATCTCTGCTTGAGCGCCCTTAACTGGGCAAACATAATTTACATAGGCGGCAACTTCAGCTGCTACTGCTGGCTCGTAGTAGTAGTTAATTAGCTTCTCGGCATTTGCTTTCGCTTCGGCGCCAACTGGAGTTGGGATGATGAAGTTATCACCTGAAATAGTTCCGCCTGATTCGGGAATTGCGAAATCAAACTTGCCTTCGTTTTCAGAGGACAAGATGAACATATCGCCAGACCAGCCAATTACAGCGGTGGCATCGCCTGAAGTTAGATCTTCAGCGTATTCGTTGCCCTTAACGCCACGAATCCAGCCATCAGAAATCTTGCCGGCCATGAAATCAACGGCATTCATGAATTGATTTTCGGTAACTTTCTGTAGGTCAACACCTTGAGAAAGCAGAATGATTCCGATGGTGTCGCGCATTTCAGAGAGAACTACGATCTTGCCCTTGTTCTGTGGCGCAAAGAGTTCATCGAGAGTACGAATACCCTTTGGATTTGTCTTGGTGTTCCAACCGAAACCAGCCATGATGCCTTGCCAGGTTAAAGTTGATTCGCGCTTTGGATCAAATGAAGGCGAAGCAAGTGAATCAAGAATATTTACTTTGTTTGGAATATTTGCGGTGTCGTACTTTTGCGCATATCCCAAGCGCAGCCAACGAGCTGCCATCCAGTCAGTTGGAGTTACTAAGTCATAACCAATATCTTCATTGAGTTTTAGCTGCGCTTGCACTTTGCCATAGAACTCATCGTTGTCGTTGTAATCTTCAAAGTACTTTGTTTTAATGCCGCTTTCGGCGCTAAATGCTTCAAGGGTTGGATACTTCTTGGTCTTCTCGTCGTAATCTAAATACAACGGCCAGTTTCCCCAGCGAATTGTGTTTGCTTCGCCACCACCTGCGCTATCGGATCCGCCTGACCCACATGCTGCTAATAGTCCGGCTGCACCAACTGCGCCGGTACCTGCGATTAGTCCACGACGAGTAACTTGCGAATTAATTATCGCGCGAGCCTCGGGTGAGAGATCTTTTTTAGAAACCTTCTTAGACATTTTTTGCTCCTTCGCAGGTCGTGCAAGTTTGGGGTTATCAGGCCTTCTTCTTGTTAGCGGGTGGACGGTTGGATCAACGAGCGTAATTATGGACTATTACGCGCCGAGATTCGACATTACGTGCTTAATTCGAGTGTAATCTTCAAAACCGTAACTAGATAGGTCTTTGCCATAGCCTGATCGCTTAAATCCACCATGGGGCATTTCGGCCACAATCGGAATATGAGTATTGATCCAGACGCAGCCGAAATCGAAGGCGCGAGATAGGCGCATGGCGCGGCCATGATCCTTGGTCCAGATGCTCGAAGCCAGGCCATACTCGACACCATTGGCTAGGGAAATCGCCTCTTCTTCAGTGGCGAACTTCTGAATCGTAATGACTGGCCCGAAGATTTCACTTTGAATTAACTCATCGTTTTGCTTCAGATCGGCAATCACAGTTGGCGCAAAGAAGTAGCCCGGTTGTTCTAGTTGTTTTCCGCCGGCCACAATCTTGGCATGGGCAGGAGTGCGATCAACAAAGCCCTTTACGCGAGCTAACTGATTAGCATTATTTAGCGGGCCAACGAGCGCATCGCTATCAGGCATACCGACGGCAATGTTATTAGTAGCTTGATCTGCCAACTTGGCAACCATTGCGTCGTAGACACCAGCTTGAACCAAAACACGAGTTGCTGCTGTGCAATCTTGACCAGAGTTAAAGAAGCCAGCCACTGCGATTCCTTCAGCGGCTGCGTCTAAATCAGCATCATCGAAAACAACTACTGGTGCTTTGCCACCGAGTTCGAGGTGCACGCGCTTTAGCTGTGAAGCAGCAGCTGTTGCAACTTCGGTACCGGCGCGCACTGAACCAGTAATTGAAACCATTACTGGTGTTGTGTGATCGACAAGCAATTTTCCGGTTTCGCGTTCGCCACAGATTACATTGAATACGCCAGCCGGCAAGAATTCACTCATCACTTGTGCCATAAATAAAGTTGATGCTGGAGTTGTATCACTTGGCTTTAGAACCACAGTGTTTCCAGCTGCAATTGCCGGTGCCCATTTCCAAACTGCCATCATCATTGGATAGTTCCAAGGAGTTACTTGGGCACAAACCCCAATTGGTTCGCGCCGAATATATGAAGTCATGCCGCGCATATATTCACCAGCTGACTTACCTTCTAGATTACGAGCAGCGCCAGCGAAGAAACGAATTTGATCAATCATCGGTGGGACTTCTTCAGAAGCAGTTATTGCAATTGGCTTACCTGTGTTGCGGCATTCAATTGCAATAATTTCATCGGCACGAGATTCAAGTGCATCGGCAATCTTTAACAGAGCACGTTGACGTTCTGAAGGTGTTGAATCACGCCACAATACAAAAGCATCAGATGCGGCTTTCATCGCTGCATCGACATCGGCAGCATTTGATTTAGGCGCAGTCGCATAGACCTCGCCTGTTGCTGGATTAATTAATTGGGTGACCTCACCCGATGAACCAGGGACTGATTTACCGTTGATAAAATTCTGTAGTTGTTCCATGCGGCCTAGCCTACGACTTTTGCCTTTTATTTGGCTAGTTCGGCAGCGGCTAATTGGCCGCAGGCCCCGTCAATTTCGCGGCCGCGAGTATCGCGCACTGTTGTTGGCACGCCATAGCTTTCCAGGACTCGCACGAATTCGAGTTCATCCTCATGGCGCGATGCGGTCCATTTCGAACCAGGGGTTGGGTTAAGCGGAATTAAATTTACATGCGCATTACGGTTCTTAAGTAAACGGCCCAATAGATCTGCGCGCCAAGCTTGGTCATTAATATCGCGAATTAGCGCGTATTCAATCGAATAGCGACGCCCAGTCTTCTTTTCGTAATCATCGGCAGCTGCCAAAACTTCGCGTACTTTATAGCGAGAGTTAATCGGCACTAAGGAATCTCGCAGTTCATCATCAGGAGTATGGAGTGAAATTGCTAGCGTCACGTTTAGATCTTCAGCCATTAACTTTTCAATGCCGTTAACTAGGCCAACCGTGGAAACTGTTACCGAGCGAGCACTTATGCCGAGACCATTTGGGTTTTCATCGGTGATATTTCGAAGCGTGCGCGAAACTGCGTTGTAGTTGGCAAGCGGCTCGCCCATTCCCATGAAAACAATATTTGAAAGCCGAGTTGGTCCACCAGGTAATTCGCCATTGGCGCAGGTGCGAGCCGCGGCCACAATCTGTTCGGTGATTTCACCAGCAGATAAGTTACGAGTTAAGCCAGCTTGGCCAGTAGCGCAGAACGGACAGTTCATGCCACAACCTGCTTGCGATGAAATACAAACTGTTGTGCGATCTGTGTAACGCATCAAAACTGACTCAACTAAAACGCCATCATGTAATTTCCAAAGATCTTTGCGGGTCATGCCGTTATCGCAAGTAACTGTGCGCACCAATGAAATCAGCGATGGTGTGAGCGCATCTGCCAGAGCCTGACGCGAATCAGTTGGAATATCAGTCCAGGTGTTTGGGTCATGAGCTAAATGCGAGAAGTAATGAGTAGCAACTTGGCTTGCCCGATAACCAGGAAAACCGAGTTCAGTTGCCCATGCTTTGCGGTCGGCTGGTGCTAAATCAGCTAAGTGCTTAGGGGCTTTTTTACGCTGTACTGGCTCGTCGAAAACTAACTTAATTTCTTCCATTTATAGGTACCTCTGCACTAATTCAAGCGTCAACCAGAGCGCTGGGGCGGAAAGAAGCACAGAATCCAAGCGATCAAGAATTCCGCCATGGCCAGGCAAAAGTGAACCCATATCCTTTAAATGTAAATCGCGTTTCATAGCGCTTTCAATTAAATCGCCACTTGTTGCAGTAAAGACAATAAGTAGGCCGACGATAGCCCCGATATGCCATTGAATATCTAAAACGTAATGGAACATCAGCCCGCCACCTAAAGTGGTGAAGACGATAGAACCAAATAAACCTTCCCAAGATTTCTTAGGACTAATTTTTGGCGCCATTGGATGCTTACCAATTAATACTCCAACGAAATATCCGAAAGTGTCATTGCAGCCAACCAAAATTACAAAGGTCATAACTTGGGCTAAACCATTTGATTCATTACCAAGCAAAATCAGGAAGCCAGCTAAGAATGGCAAATAAACAAGTACCAACGTGGTCGCTGTTGCACTTGCCACGAAACCTTCTGGCCCATTGCGCAACAAATTAATTAATAAGATTGGTAGCGCTACGGCTGTTGCCACAGCTAAACCAGCAACTCCTCCTTGCCATGTGGCAGCTGAAAGACCGATAGTTGCAACGATAAGTGCGTTACTTGAAATTTTTGTTTCTACTTGAGCGAATGCACGCGAGATTTCGCGAATGCCCAAACAAACCGCCAAGGTAACTAGGGCTGCAAAAAAGATAGGTTGGAAAGCGAGCGATGCCCAAACAATGGCGACTAACGAAAGTGAAACCAAAATCGATGGACCCAGCTTGCGCCCGGCACGCCGATTAATGGCATCGTTAATCGAATGGAGATCGTCCATGGGTTTACAAACTCCTTAGACTTCGAGGAGTTCGGCCTCCTTGTGCTTTAACAACTCATCGATCATGGTGGTGTGATCGCCAGTCATTTTCTCTAGCTCTTTTTCAGCACGAGTTAAATCATCTTTACCAATATCGCCATCTTTTTCAGCTTTTTCTAGCAATTCTTTAGCTGCGCGACGAATATTGCGAATAGAAATCTTGGCATCTTCGCCCTTTGTCTTAACAACTTTTACATATTCCTTACGGCGCTCTTCAGTTAACTGTGGAAAATTAACCCGGATAACCACACCATCGTTGCCTGGATTAACGCCTAAATCTGAATCGCGGATCGCCTTTTCAATGCTGGCCATTGCCCCTTTATCAAATGGCGAAACGATTGCCATGCGCGCTTCTGGTACTTGAATTGAAGCTAATTGGGAAAGAGCGGTGTAGGTGCCGTAGTAATCAACCATGATCTTGTTGAAAAGAGCTGGGTTGGCGCGGCCGGTGCGAATGCTCGCGAAATCTTCTTTAGCGACAGTTACCGCTTTATCCATCTTGCTGGTTGCATCGCTTAACGTTGCTGCTACATCTGCCATTTGGTTTCCCGCCTAACTTAGTGACCGCCGCTTATGCGACGATCGTGCCAATCGATTCGCCGCGAACGGCGCGTGCAATATTTCCATTAGTCATTAAATCGAAGATCACAATCGGCAGCTTATTTTCACGACAGAGCGCAAAAGCAGCAGCATCGGCCACCGCAAGTGATTTACTCAAAACTTCATCGTATGAAATTGAGTCATACTTTGTGGCTTTTGGATCTTTCTTTGGATCTGCTGAATAAACGCCATCGACGCCACTCTTTGCCAGCAATAACGCTTCGGCGCCAATTTCAAGTGCGCGTTGCGCTGAAACGGTATCGGTTGTGAAGAATGGCATTCCAGCACCTGCACCAAAAATAACTACGCGACCTTTTTCTAAATGACGAATGGCACGAAGTGGAATATAAGGTTCGGCAACTTGGCCCATAGTGATCGCAGTTTGTACGCGAGTGGCAATGCCTTCTTTTTCAAGAAAATCTTGTAGAGCTAAACAATTCATAACTGTGCCGAGCATGCCCATGTAGTCAGCTCGAGAACGATCCATGCCGCGCTGTTGTAGTTCGGCACCGCGGAAATAATTACCGCCACCGACAACAACTGCTACTTGAACGCCAGTGCGAACAACGTCTGCGATTTGGCGAGCAACATCTTGCACAACATCAGGATCAACACCGATGCCTTTTGCGCCACCAAAAACTTCACCAGAAAGTTTAAGGAGCACTCTTGCGTATGTACCTCGTGTACCCGGCATGAGCGCTCCTTATCCTCTACTGATTATGTGGTGAGTGTATTCGGCAGTTGGTTACCTGTTATTGACCCACGCGGAAACGGAAGAATGCAGTCACATCAGTGCCCGCTTCGTCCAGAATCTGCTTAACGCTCTTCTTGGCATCCTTAGCAAATGACTGCTCGATCAAGGAAACTTCCTTAACGAAACCAGTCACGCGGCCTTCGACAATCTTGGAAAGCGCTGGCTCGGTCTTGCCTTCGTTAACAGCAGTTTCTTGAGCTAGCCGGCGCTCGTTTTCGATCGCATCTGCTGGAACATCTTCGCGCTTCACATAAAGGGGTGCAAAAGCTGCAATGTGCTGAGCAACATCCTTACCAACTTCGCCAGCTTCCTTGGTCAACTGAACAAGAACGCCAACTTGTGGTGGTAGATCTGGGCTAGTGCGGTGCATGTAAACGCCAACTGGTGAACCAGCTAGAACTCCGATGCGACGAATTTCAATCTTCTCGCCAAGAGTTGCATTGCCTTCATCAACTGTGGTTTGCACAGTCTTACCTGAAGCCATTGTTGAAGCAAGGAACGCATCAACATCTGCAATCTTTGCTGATTCAAGATGAGCAACTAATTCTTCAGCTAGCTCTTGGAAACGCTCACCCTTTGCTACGAAATCTGTTTCGCAGTTAAGTTCAAGAATCACACCAAGGTCGCCGCTAACACGTGAAGTAACTAGACCGTTTGAAGTCAGACGTCCTTCGCGCTTAGTAACACCCTTTTGACCTTTTACGCGAATGATTTCGACAGCCTTGTCGTAATCTCCGCCAGCTTCGTCAAGTGCTTTCTTGCAATCGAGCATTCCTGCTGCAGTTGCTTCGCGCAGCTTCTTTACATCTTCAGCTGTGTAAGCCACTTATGCCTCCGGAGTTGTTTCGGCTGCAGGTGTTGCAGCGCTCTCTAGTAATTCAGCAGCAACAGCCGCGTCCGCTACAGCTGCTTCGGCAGGCTTTGCTTCAGCAGCAGCAGTTGCGCCACGTGCAGCAAGTCCGGCTACAACTGCATCAGTGATAACGCGTGTTAGCAAACCGATTGAACGGATTGCATCATCGTTACCAGGAATCTTGAAATCAACTTCATCTGGATCGCAGTTAGTATCTAGAACAGCAATAACTGGAATACCAAGCTTCTTAGCTTCTTGAACTGCTAAGTGCTCTTTCTTGGTGTCGATAACCCAGATTGCGCTAGGCAACTTTGTCATGTCACGAATACCGTTTAGGTTCTTCTGTAGCTTCTCGCGCTCGCGACGAAGAACAAGAAGTTCTTTCTTTGTTAGCAACTGATCGTTGGCATTTTCTAGCTTCTCAAGTTCCTTAAGACGCTGAATACGCTTGTATACAGTTGGGAAGTTTGTCAGCATTCCACCTAACCAACGCTCAGTTACATAAGGCATGCCTACGCGTGCTGATTGCTGAATGATTGGCTCGTGTGCTTGCTTCTTGGTACCAACATAAAGAATGTGGCCACCCTTTGCTACAACATCCTTCACGAATTCATATGCGCTATCGATAAGTGCAAGTGACTGTTGGATGTCGATGATGTAGATTCCATTGCGCTCAGCAAAAATAAAGCGCTTCATCTTTGGATTCCATCGACGAGTTTGGTGTCCGAAGTGGACTCCACTGTCGAGAAGTTCTCTCATTGTTACTACGGCCATGACGGCACGCTCCTTCTTCGGTTTTTCGCGCACGCGGCAACGAATAAACCTGACTCGGTTTATGGTGAATCAATTTGATTCACCCGTCGCACTCGAATTCATCGACCAATTACTTGGACCGAGATGACTATGCCGGCCGAGGCCGGTGAGTGCTGAGATGTCACCAACTGGGTAGTTGGTGCAGGGCAAATCCTACCTGAGCGTGAAGAGTGCTTTGTACCTCTTATATACGCGCAGAAAGCTCGCTCTTGAGCAGTTCGGCCAGGTGCGGGGCAATCTTCCAATCAGCCAACATCGCCTGATAGCGATCGACTTCAACTGGGTCGACTTTGACCCTAGTTTTCACAGCGCGAATCATGATGTTTCGAGGGGTGTGTTCTCCCCCAATGAATTCGACAATATCAACGCGATAACCCAGAAGTTTAAGAATCTGCGCCCGCAAAGAATCAGTCATCAAATCAATTAATCTCTCGCTAACTACGCTGTGTCGAGTTAACAAAGACCAAGGTTCTGGAACTAGATCAATCTGGGCCTGTAAATCATGGTGACAACAAGGTGCCAACATAATTACTTTCGCTGAATTCTTAACTGCCCAAGCAATCGAATCATCGGTCGCGGTATCGCAAGCTTGAAGTGCGATTGCGATATCAACTGCTTGCGCCGGCGTATCAGCAATCTTAGAAACTAGGAACTGGGCATCTGCGCCTAGTGAATTAGCGATCTGATCATTATGTCGCTTTGATTCTTCGCGTTCATCAACTCCTAGTACTTTTACCTTTTGAGTAGCACTATTTAAATATTCTTGCACGGCAAAAGTTAGATAGGCATGACCGCAGCCAAGATCGACAATTGAGATCTCAGATTGTGCACCAACTTCGTTATCTAGTGTCGGTTTTAGCAGCCTTAAGAATTCTTCAACCTGACGATACTTATCCATCTTCGATGGCTTGATTCGCTTATGACCATCGTGCATTCCAAGTAACGCAAAGATGCGATTGTCTTCAGGCAACAAGCGCTGCTTCTGGCGATCATGCGTTAAATCGCGCTCTAGCTTTACTCGGCCAATAGTGACTAGCGCTTCATCTTTCTTGCTGATGCGCACTGAGTAACTTTCGGTCGTACTTTCAACTAGCAAATTTGCAAAGCCTTGACCCAAGAACTCAGTAAAATCTAGTTCATTTGCACTTAAATTCTTGGTCGTTACCTGGCGGCCATCAGTGGATTGAATCTGCAACTTTTCTTCGCCTTTAAGCAGCACTGGCTTGATATCAATGCGTTCTGCAGTTGGCGTTAAATTCCGGCGGCGGCCAGATAAAACAGCACGTACGAAATCAGGAGATTTGATGTGCTCTTCTAATTCGGCAAATGCTCGCGATAAATCAATCTTCATTACTTACGCCCTGGGGTGTGCTTGTTTGAAAGCGGCTTGCAGGCGCTCAGTAGAAACATGCGTATAGATCTGAGTTGTGGCGAGCGAGGCATGCCCAAGTATCTCCTGAACTGTGCGCAGATCAGCACCACCTTCGAGCAAGTGCGTTGCCGCGGAATGGCGCAATGCATGCGGCCCCATGCGTTCAAAACCTTCCAGCGCCGATAGCGCGTTATATACAACGGTGCGAACAGCTCGTTGATCAATTCGTTTTCCACGAGCACCGATAAAAACACACTTCTCGGATTGCTCTTTCATTAGTATCGGGCGACCATCGGCCAACCAAGCTTTAAGTGCGCGCATCGCCGGATTACCAATCGGAATCGTGCGCTCTTTGCTGCCTTTGCCGAACACTCGAATCGTTTGTCGTTCGTAATCAATATCTTGTAGATCAAGGCCACAAAGTTCAGCCACACGAGCACCACTTGCATATAAAACTTCAACCATTGCCCGATCACGAAGCGCTAACGGTCCTTCACCTTCATCGACTCTTGCAGCGAGAGCATCCATTGCAATGCCGGTACTTGCGGCATCTAGTACTTCGGGCAGAGTGCGATGTGCTTTAGGCGTTGCTAAATTCGCGCCGACATCACTTGTTAAATAATTATGTTTAAAGGCCCACTTAGTAAATAGCCGAATCGATACCGCGCGACGCGACATTGTGGTACGAGCTCCACCTTTTACTTGTTGGTTGGCTAACCATGATCGAATCTGCGCCATATCAAGAGTTGCGATTTCGCTTTTGCCCATAGTTTCTAAATGGTTGATCAGAGATTGCAGATCGCCAACGTAGGCACGAATCGTGTGAACTGAAAGATTTCGTTCTGATTCTAAATGGCGCTGAAAATCATTTACTAATGATTGAAAATCAGCGCTCATAAGAGTAAAGGTTACTCGGGTTTGCGACCCTGCCTTAGTAAGCCATAGGTAACAGCGTCTTCAAGTGCCATGGCAGAGGCGGCAATAACGTTTTCGTGAACACCAACAGTGTTCCATTCACCTTTGCCATCGCTAGTTTCAACTAATACGCGAGTAACCGCACCAGTTCCTAAGCGACCTTCCAGAATACGTACTTTGTAATCAGTTAATTCAAGGGCTGATAGTTCAGGGTAGAGCTGTTGTAGACCGCTGCGAAGGGCGTTATCGAATGCGTTAACTGGACCATTTCCGGCACCTGAACAAACGATCTGCTTGCCTTGCGCTGTAACAGTTACTTCAGCCTTAGTAATGATGCTGCCATCTTCATTGCGTTCAACTGAAGTCAGCCAATGATCAATGGTGAAGAAAGATGCACGAGAGCCATTGATTTCTTCGTGTAGTAGCAATTCGAAAGAAGCATCGGCAGCTTCAAAAGTAAAGCCACGAGCTTCCATCTCTTTAACGCGATCAACGATGCGACCAACTAATTCGCGGTCTCCTCCGAGATCAACGCCGAGTTCTATTGATTTCATTTCGATCGAAGCGCGACCAGCCATGTCAGATACCAACATGCGCATATCGTTTCCGACTGATTCAGGATCTTCGTGTTGGTAGAGCGATGGATCAACTTTAATTGCACTGGCATGAAGTCCGGCCTTATGCGCAAATGCCGAAACGCCTACGTATGGTTGACGAGCACTTGGATTGATATTGGTGATCTCGGCAATGGCATGTGAAATTCGGAAAGACTCGCGAAGCGCATTTGCAGGCAGAACTAGCTTTTCTTTCTTGAGTTCTAAGTTAGCAATGATTGTGACTAGATCAGCGTTACCGGTGCGCTCGCCATAACCATTTAGCGTTCCTTGCACATGAGTAGCACCAGCTGCAACGGCGGCCATTGAGTTAGCGACAGCACACCCGGTGTCATTGTGGCAATGGATTCCAAGGCGAGCATTGCTAGCTTGTAAAACATCGTGCACAACTTGCGAAAGCTCATCAGGCAACATGCCACCGTTGGTATCGCAGAGCGCGATCACATCGGCCCCAGATTCAGCAGCAACTCGTACTACTTCGATTGCATATGCGCGATTTGAACGATAGCCATCGAAGAAATGTTCAGCATCAAGAAATACTCGTTGGCCTTCATCGCGCAGGTGAGTGATCGAGTCGCGAATCATTTCGAGGTTCTCATCAAGCGTGGTTTTTAGGGCTAAATCAACGTGGCGATCGTATGCCTTAGCCACCAAAGTAACGGCAGGTGCGCCACTATCGCGAAGAGCGCCTAACAGGGCGTCATCAGCTGCTTTTACATTAGGGCGACGCGTGGCACCGAAAGCTACGAAAGTTGCATTCTTAAGTTGTAGCTCTTTTTTAGCGCGTGCGAAAAATTCAGTATCTTTTGGATTAGCTCCTGGCCAACCACCCTCAATAAAACCAACACCCAAATCATCAAGGTGACGAGCAATAGCCAACTTATCGTGCACCGAAAGGTTAAGACCTTCTTGCTGCGCACCATCGCGCAGAGTGGTGTCATAAATATGAAAGGCGTCGTTGATTGTCATTTTAAATTCTTAGAGAACCTTATGAACCCAGTTATGGGTATCGGCGATTGTGCCGTGTTGAATTCCAAGTAGCGTGTTACGAATTTGCATGGTGATTACACCTGGTTGGCCATCGCCAGTTACCCAGGTGCCCATGGTGCTCTTAGCTTGTCCAACCGGAGAAACAACAGCAGCAGTTCCGCACGCAAAGATTTCAGTGATCTCGCCGCTGGCAACGCCATCGCGCCAATCATCGATGCTGATCATCTCTTCAGAAGTTTTATATCCGAGGTCTTTGGCAACACTGAGAATTGAATCGCGGGTAATGCCTGGCAATAAAGTGCCAGTTAATTTTGGTGTTACAACAGTGGCATCGGCACCTTTACCTCTTACGAAGTAAAGATTCATGCCGCCCATCTCTTCAACCCATTTACGCTCTACCGCATCGATCCAAACAACTTGATCGCAACCTTGAGCGGCTGCCGCTTTTTGCGCAACTAGTGACGCTGCATAGTTGCCACCACATTTAGCTTCGCCAGTGCCACCAAGTGCTGCGCGAACATATTCAGTTGAGATCCAAACGCTAACTGCCTTTGATGGGTCAAAGTAAGCACCAACTGGAGTGGCAATAAGTAGGTAAGTCGCCTTATTTGTTGGGCGAACGCCTAAACCAACTTCAGTTGCGATCATGAATGGGCGAATATATAGCGCTTCACCGATCTTGCCCGGAACCCAGCCAGCATCAGTCTTTACTAGCTCTTCAACTGTTTGAATAAACAAGTCAATTGGCATTTCTGGCAGAGCTAAACGATTAGCGCTGCGAGCGAAACGAGCTGCGTTTGCATCGGGGCGAAAAAGTGAAATACCACCATCTGGTTGGCGATAAGCCTTCATACCTTCGAAGATTTCTTGGCCGTAATGAAAAACCGCTGTTGCTGGATCTAATGAAAGCGGGCCATAAGGAATTAGTTCGGGTTCGTCCCAACCAGTTGCTTCATTCCATTCGCAGATAACCATGTGATCGGTGTAGTACTTACCAAAACCTGGGTTTGCAATTTTTTCGGCGCGATCAACTTCAGATACAGCAGTTGTAGAAAGGCGGTACTTCATTGTATTTCCCTTCTTTGCCTATGCAGTCAGCAATGCGAGCAGCGCATCGCCAACTTCAGTTGTAGAACGTTTCTTATCGCCACGGTTAAGTAGATCTTTCGCAACAGCTTTTTCAACTTCGCGAGCAGCATCAGTTAGACCCATGTGATCTAGCAACATCGCAACCGACATAACTGTCGCAGTTGGGTCAGCTAAATTCTTACCCGCAATATCAGGTGCTGAACCATGAACTGGTTCGAACATTGAGGGGAATTTGCCGGTCGGATTGATATTGCCTGAGGCAGCAAGGCCAATACCGCCGCAAATTGCAGCAGCGATATCAGTCAAGATGTCACCGAAAAGGTTATCTGTAACAACAACATCGAAGCGTTCTGGGTTAGTAACGAAGAACATTGACGCAGCATCTACATGTAGATATTCGGTTGTAATATCTGGAAACTCTTTAGCAACTTCGTTGAAAGTGCGGGTCCAAAGACCACCAGCGCGAGTAAGCACGTTGTTCTTATGGATCAGCGCTAACTTCTTACGGTCCCGCTTGCTCGCACGGGCGAATGCATCGCGAATAACGCGCTCAGCACCACGACGAGTGTTTAAGGATTCTTCAGTTGCAATCTCATTTTCAGTGCCTTCGGCAAGTACGCCACCAGCGCCAACATATGGGCCTTCGGTGCCTTCGCGAACCACAATGAAATCAATTGGTGCCTTAGTAGCAAGTGGGCCAGTAACTCCTGGCATCAACTTAGCTGGGCGCAAATTAATGTAGTGATCGAAAGCAAAACGAAGTTTTAGCAATAAACCGCGCTCAAGAACTCCGCTTGGAACAGTGGGGTCACCAACTGCACCAAGCAAAATTACATCGGACTTTGCGAGTTCAGCCAAAGTCGCATCAGGCAAGACTTCGCCTGTGCGATGCCAGTAAGCGGCACCTAGGTCGTAGGAAGTTTTTGTAAATGTTGCGCCATGCTTTGCGGCAACACAATCCAAAACTCGAAGTCCTTGAGCAACAACTTCTGGCCCAATGCCATCGCCAGCGATAACCGCTAAGTTGAAATGCGCCATTAGTTCACCAAAGTCACAGAACGAACTGAACCGGCACCAGTCTCTTTGGCAACAGCTGCAATTAGCTCTTCACTTACTGATGAATCCACGGTAATCGCCATTAGCGCTTCTCCCCCAGCTGAATCACGAGAAACTTGCATGCCTGCGATATTGATTTTGGCGGTACCGAGAATATTTCCGACTGCGCCAACGATGCCTGGACGATCGGTGTAGCGAAGGAATAACAAATTATCAGTAGGTGGTAGGTCTAGATCGAATTGATCAACTGCAATGATCTTTTCAACTTTGCGGATACCCATCAAAGTTCCATCGACCTTAAGTGATTTACCGTTGCTTAGCGAACAATGCAACGAGATCATGCTTCGGTACTCCGGGCTTTCGGCATCAGTTGTGACTGAAGAGGTAATGCCACGTTCAGCTGCAATACCTGGTGCGTTTACATAGGTCACATCTTCAGAACCAATTGCAGTTAACGCACCCTTAAGCGCGCTTATTGCTAAGACTGATGAATCATGACCTGAAATATCGCCGCGAACGGTGATCTCCATTGAAACTGGCAATTCTCCAGCGATACCAGCTGCGATCTGCGCCATCTTTTCAACAAGTGGCAAAGATGGGCGAATATCCTCATGGATTGCGCCACCCTTAACGTTTACGGCATCAGGCACGAGCTCGCCGGCCAGTGCTTTACGCACTGAAACAGCTACTGCGATGCCAGCACGCTCTTGTGCTTCATCAGTTGAGGCGCCTAAGTGAGGTGTGGCAACTACTTGATCAAGGGTAAATAGTGGTGAATCGGTGCAAGGTTCAGTTGCAAACACATCTAGGCCAGCACCAGCAACGCGGCCTTCAGTGATTGCATCAAATAGCGCAGCCTCATCAAGAACGCCACCACGGGCAGCGTTGATGATGCGAACTGATGGCTTAACTTTCTTTAGCGCTTCAACGCCGATTAAGTTGGCAGTCTCTTTCGTCTTTGGCAAGTGAATCGTGATGAAATCACTAGCAGCTAAAAGATCATCTAGTTCCATAAGAGTTACGCCAAGTTGGGCAGCACGTGCTGGTTGCAAATATGGATCATAAGCAACCACATTCATGCCAAATGCCTGCATGCGGTGTGCTACTAGTTGACCAATGCGACCAAAGCCCACAATGCCCAGAGTCTTTTCAAATAACTCTGCACCGGTGTACTTAGACCGTGCCCACTTGCCATTGCGAAGTGCCGCGTGTGCAGGAGATACAAAACGTGCAGATGCCAAAATTAGCGCGATTGCTAATTCAGCAGCTGAAACGATATTTGAAGTTGGTGCGTTAACAACCATGACGCCCGCAGCAGTTGATGCTGGAATATCTACGTTATCTAACCCAACACCTGCTCGTGCAATAACTTTTAAACCTTTAGCAGCTGCAATTGCTTCGGCATCCATTTTGGTTGCAGAGCGAATCAAAACCGCATCTACCCCAGCAGCTAGTGCCGGAAGCAGCTCGTCTCGGTTTGCGCCGTCGCAATGACGAACTTCAAAATCCGGACCAAGTGCTTCGAGCGTTGCTGGGCTTAATTCTTCAGCAATTAAAACAACAGGTTTAGCCACGAGATGCACTGCCTTCTTTGTAATCATCGTTGCCAGATTGCTTCATCCAGCTAAACATCTTGCGCAGTTCGCGACCAACGGCCTCGATTGGGTGGGTCTCGCCCTTAGTGCGAAGTGCCTTAAATTCAACGCCGCCAGCCTCTTGGTCATCAATGAAGCGCTTAGCAAAAGTACCATTTTGGATATCAGCCAGAACTGCTTGCATGTTTGCCTTAACGCTTGGATCGATAACGCGTGGACCGGAAACATAGTCACCGAATTCAGCAGTGTCAGATACTGACCAGCGCTGCTTTGCGATTCCACCTTCGTACATCAAGTCAACAATTAACTTGAGTTCGTGTAGACATTCAAAGTAAGCAACTTCTGGCTGATATCCAGCTTCAGTAAGTACTTCAAAACCATACATAACTAGTTGTGATGCGCCACCACAAAGAACTGATTGCTCACCGAATAGATCTGTTTCGGTTTCTTCAGTAAATGTGGTCAAGATGCCGCCGGCACGAAGTCCGCCGATTGCCTTGGCATATGAAAGTGTTAGTGGCCATGCGTTGCCAGTTGCATCTTGTTCGACTGCCACGATTACTGGAACGCCACGACCAGCTGCGTACTCACGACGTACGAGGTGACCTGGTTAGGTTAGGCAAGATTGAATCGGTGTAGATGTGGCGCTGTAAGTGATCAGGCGCCAAGATCATGATGACAGTTGCTTCTTTAACTGCCTCGGCAACGCTAGTAACGCGAAGACCTTCTTGTTCTGCTTTCGCGCGTGAAGGTGAACCATCCTTAAGACCAACGCGAACATCGACTCCGCTATCGCGCAAGTTAAGTGCGTGAGCATGTCCTTGTGAACCGTAACCAATGATCGCAACTTTGCGTCCTTGAATAATCGATAGATCGGCATCTTCTTCGTGATACATAGTTGCCATTTGGTCGTGCTCCTTATTTGTTGGTTACTGGGTAGTTGTTGGTCGGTTTAATTCTGGTAATCAGGTTGGGTATCGTGAACTTCAGGGGCCTCAGCAGGCTTGATTTCCTTGATCGATATGACGTTAATCAACTTATCGAGCTGTGCGATAACTTGCTCAAGGGCATGGCCCTCGACGCTAACGACGATATCCATCTGAGAAACTTCGGGGTTGGCAGTTGGGCCAACAGTTAAGCGTTCGATGTTGTAAGCACGGCGTGAGAAAAGACCAGCAACGCGAGCTAGAACGCCAGGTGAGTTTTCAACTAAAACTTCGAGCGTATGTTGGGCCATTTCTATAACTCCTGTGAATCCCAGTCAGGCGCAGTTTCGCGCGCGATCATGATGTCATCATTTGAAGTTCCGGCAGCAACCATTGGCCACACCATCGCATCGCGATGAACTCGGAAATCAACAACTACTGGTTGATCATTAATGCTCATCGCTTTTTCAATCGTGGCATCAACATCTTCTGGTCGTTCGCAACTTAAACCAACGCAACCCATTGCTTCAGCCAACATTGGGAAATTTGGAACGCGCTTTGATTCAAGGCTGGTATTTGAATAACGACCTTCATAGAAGAGCGTCTGCCATTGGCGAACCATGCCGAGACTTTCGTTATTAATGATTGCGATTTTCACTGGAATATTATTTAGCGCACAAGTAACTAACTCTTGATTGGTCATCTGGAAACAACCATCGCCATCGATTGCCCACACTGTGGTATCTGGTGCGCCAACTTTGGCACCCATTGCAGCCGGGACTGCGTAACCCATGGTGCCTAAGCCGCCAGAGTTAAGCCAAGTGCGTGGGTTTTCGTAAGAGATAAATTGCGCAGCCCACATTTGATGCTGACCAACACCTGAAGTAAAGATCGTATCTGGCCCGGAAATTTTTCCTAAGCGCTCGATTACATACTGTGGTGAAAGCGAACCATCAGATGGTTGGTCATAACCAAGTGGATATGAACTCTTTAGTGAATTCATTTGGCGCAACCAAGGAGATAAATCTGGTTGGTTCTTTTTAAGAGCTGCCTTAAGGGCTGGGATCAATGCTTGTAGCGTGTGCTTAACATCGCCAATAACGGCAACGTCGGCAAAGCGATTCTTATTGATTTCGGCTGGATCTACATCGCAATGGAGAACTTTGGCGTTAACCGCAAAAGTTGAAAGCTTGCCGGTTACGCGATCGTCAAAGCGAGCACCTAGGGTAATTAGTAGATCTGCTTTTTGCAGCCCAGTTACTGCAGCAACAGTGCCGTGCATGCCCGGCATGCCTAAATGCAATGGGTGGCTATCAGGGAAAGCACCGCGTGCCATCAAAGTTGTCACAACTGGTGCACCAAGTAAGTTAGCAATTTCTAATAGTTCGCGATGCGCGTCAGCTTTGATAACTCCGCCACCAACATAGAAAACTGGCTTACTTGATTGCGTGATTAACTCAGCCGCATCAGCAATTGCTTGCGCATTCGGTGCAAGTCTTGGCTGGTAACCCTTTAAGTTAACTGAAGTTGGATACTTAAAGTCAGTCATCTTTTGTAGTGCATCTTTTGCGATATCAACTAGAACTGGACCTGGGCGGCCAGTGCTTGCGATATGAAATGCCTCAGCGATAGCACGAGGGATTTCAGCTGGGTCAGTAATTAAATAATTATGTTTCGCAAACGGCATTGTGATACCGCGAATATCTGCTTCTTGAAACGCGTCGGTACCGATAGCAAGGGAAGGAACTTGGCCAGTAATTGCAACCATCGGAACTGAATCCATTGCCGCATCAGCTAGTGGTGTAACTAAGTTGGTAGCTCCAGGACCAGAGGTCGCAATACAAACACCAACGCGACCAGTAACTTGGGCATAACCAGTTGCCGCATGGCCAGCACCTTGTTCGTGACGAACCAAGATGTGGCGAATTTTAGAATCAAAGATCGGATCGTAAGCCGGCAAAATTGCGCCGCCAGGAATTCCGAACATGACATCGACGCCAGCTGCTTCCAAGCTATTGACTAGGCTCTGGGCTCCAGTTACTTGACTCATCTTCGTTACTCCTTTCGCTCTCTTTGCTCTCTAGGTCGTTTGCGTTAAACGGTTAAATGAAAAAACCCTCAGTTTCAACTGAGGGTAGCGCGCGATCGATGTTGCTAGATCGCACGCTTTCGGATCACCACTGATGAACGCATGCCCGTATTGTCCAATGGGCGAGCGTGTGAGTCAACCCCTGAGATTGCAATCTCAAATTGTGAGAGGGGGCTCACACCACCGCTAGGTATTTCCTTAGTGGGCAAGTGAGATTAAACCTTTAGTCGCAGACCGCGCCCTTGGATGCAGAGCCCACCAACTTGGCATATTTGGCCAATACGCCACGGGTGTATTTATGTGGCACTGGCTTAAAGCCCTTACGACGTTCGGCCAGCACAGCTTCGTCAACCAATAGATCTAGCTGGCGAGTTACCGTATTAATACGCACTCGATCGCCATCTTTGATAAATGCAATCGGTCCGCCATCTACAGCTTCTGGTGCAACGTGGCCTACACATAATCCAGTTGATCCACCAGAGAAGCGACCATCAGTTAATAGCAGAGTTGTTTTACCAAGACCGGCGCCTTTGATTGCACCAGTGATCATTAACATTTCGCGCAGTCCCGGACCACCCTTTGGTCCTTCGTAACGAATCACAACTACATCGCCAGCTTGAATTGTGCCGTCTTCAAGTGCATCCATTGCAGCTTGTTCACGTTCGAATACTCGAGCTGGTCCTTCGAACTCTTCGATATCAATGCCAGCTGTTTTGCAAACTGCGCCATCGGGTGCAAGTGATCCCTTAAGAATTGTGATGCCACCGCCAACTGACATTGGCTTTGAAGTCGCGCGCAGAATTTCACCATCTGGATCTGGTGGTGCGATCTCAGATAAGTTTTCAGCCATTGTTTTTCCAGTAACAGTTAGCACGTCGCCGTGTAGCAAACCAGCATCTAGAAGTGCTTTAAGAACTACTGGGACTCCCCCAACTTTATCCATATCTGACATAACAAAGCGGCCAAAAGGTTTTAGATCACCAAGTAGTGGCACCTTTGAACCGATGCGATGGAAGTCATCCATTTCAAGATCAACATCTGCTTCGTGAGCGATCGCAAGTAGGTGCAATACAGCGTTGGTAGAGCCGCCAAGTGCCATCAGCATTGTGATCGCATTTTCAAATGCTTTCTTACTTAAAATATCTCGAGTGGTAATTCCTTGACGAATTAATTCAACAACGGCTGCGCCTGATTTAACGGCGAACGCGTCGCGACGACGATCAACTGCTGGAGGGGCTGCCGAACCAGGTAGTGATAAACCAATTGCTTCACCAATTGAAGCCATGGTGTTAGCTGTATACATACCGCCACAAGCGCCTTCACCTGGACAAATCGCGCGTTCAATGCGATCAACTTGATCTTGTGAAATCAAACCACGAGCACATGCACCTACTGCTTCGAAAGCATCGATGATCGTTACATCTTTG
>JAPLAW010000042.1 GCA_026393075.1 Actinomycetota bacterium
GAGAAGATGCGACAATTGCAGTGGGCATCAGTTTCAATTGCCGCCCTTGGGGTTTTAGTTTTGAAGATTGATTACGGTCGCCTACCTTGGGTGGCACTGGCACTCGCCTTGTCATGGGGCACTTATGGATTTATTAAGAAGCAGTTAGGCCTTGGCGCACTCGAAGGATTAGGTATTGAAACAGCCATAGCAGCCCCGTTTTACTTGGCTTATCTGACCTGGATCGGCTCTCAAGGCAATGGCCATTTCGGACACGGTGTTGGTTTAACACTGCTGTTAATCGGCTCTGGTGTTGTAACTGCCATACCGCTGTTGCTATTTAATGGCGCCGGAAACCGCTTGCCTTACACAATCATTGGTTTGTTGCAGTTCATTACGCCAACCCTGCAATTTTCAATCGGAGTTTGGGTGCGTCACGAAGCAATGCCAACAGCTCGTTGGGCAGGTTTTCTAATTATTTGGGCAGCACTAGTTGTACTGGCTACTGATCTGATTAGATCAAGCCGAGCGGTCGACAACAGCGTCGCATAGCGAAAACAACGCACCGGTTGCATCATTAGCCGGCAATGGGCCAAGTGCTGCGCGAGCATCACGAGCTATTTGAATTAACTGTAAGCGAGATTGATCTAGCGCCTTGTGGTTACGCAACTCTTTTAATACCTGCGCAACAACTTTCTTATCAGCAATTGGCTTAGAAAGAAGTTTCTGCAAATCGCGATCGGCTTTATCAGTTGATTTCATAACATTTAAAGTTACTAAAGTTGGTACGCCCTCGAGTAAATCAGTACCTGGTGTCTTGCCTGACTCTTTTGAGTCACTTGTAATGTCAATAACATCATCTGCTAACTGGAATGCGACACCAATCTTTTCGCCAAACTTCGTGACAGTTTCAATAACTTCAGCAGAAGCACCCGAAGTCATTGCACCGAATCGAGCCGAGGTGGCGATTAACGAACCAGTTTTATCGGCTACTACTTGTAGATAATGCGCTAGCGGGTCCTCACCTTTTTGCGGTCCTTGGGTTTCCATAATTTGGCCAATAACTAAGCGCTCAAAAGTGCGAGCCTGTAAACGTACGGCTTCCGGGCCCAAGTCAGCCAAAAGATCAGATGCTTTTGCGAATAGATAATCACCGGTCAGAATTGCGATGGTATTTCCCCAGCGATTGTTAGCACTTTCAACCCCGCGTCGCAGTGGCGCTTCATCCATAACATCATCGTGATAGAGCGTTGCTAAGTGAGTCAGTTCACAAACTACAGCAGCTTCTAGAATTCCGCGCTTATGTGGGTCACCAAAATGTGAAGTTATCAGCGTTAAAAGTGGTCTTAAACGCTTGCCGCCAGCGGTTACTAAGTGACGACTAGTTTCAACAACTAACGGATAGTTCCCCTCAATGTGGCCGCGCAATAAATCTTCAACTTCTGCCATGCCAGCAGAAAGAGCGACCTCAAGTTCGTTTGAGAGATTCGGAATCCCGATAGTGGCCATTAGCGAATAAAGATTGCGAGTGGCTTAATGAAGTCCAGAAGCGGTGCCGGGAAGACACCTAGCGCCACCGTAACGGCTAAAGAGATGAAGATTGTTAGTCGGGTAAGGATTGAAGGAATAACCACGCTGGTGCCATCTTCGGTTGCATCAGTGAAGAACATCAAAACAATTACGCGGATATAGAAGAAGGCTGCGATCGCACTTGAGAGAACACCAACGATTACAACTGCTGTGGCGCCACTTTCGTATGCTGCTGAGAAAATCGCAAACTTTCCAATGAATCCTGAAGTTAACGGAATTCCAGCGAATGCTAGTAAGAAGAAAGCGAAAGCTGATGCCACCCAAGGTGAACGCTTTCCAAGCCCGGCCCAACGATTTAGATCGCTAACTTCACCACTTGAGTCGCGCACCAAAGTTACGATTCCAAAGGCACCAACTGTTGCGACACCGTAGGCGAATAAATAATAAATTGAAGCTTCGAAGCCAGCTTTATTAAGCGCGATCACACCTGTTAGCAAGAAGCCAGCATGCGCAATTGAAGAATAAGCCAACATGCGCTTTACGTCGCGTTGCGAAATTGCTACGAGCGAGCCAAAGATCATGGTGATAATTGCGATGACCATAAAGAATGGTCGCCACTGCCACTGCGCTTCGGCCAAAACGGTATAGAAAATGCGAAGCATGGCGCCGAATGCTGCGACCTTTGTTGCTGCAGCCATAAATCCAGTTATTGGAGTTGGTGCACCTTGATAAACATCGGGTGACCAAGCATGGAAAGGCACTGCGCCCACTTTGAATAGTAGGCCAATTGATACAAAAGCTATGCCTAGCAAGAGAATTACATCGTTTCCGGTGCCGCCAACTACGGCTGCATGAATTCCGGCAAAGCTCACGGTGCCTGCGTAACCATAAAGATAAGCCGCGCCAAAGAGGAAGAAGGCAGATGAGAAAGCACCAAGCAGGAAGTACTTAAGGGCTGCTTCTTGTGAAGCTAAGCGACGATGACGAGAAAGACCAGCCATCAAATAAAGTGGCAATGAAAGAACTTCAAGAGCCACAAACAAGGTGATTAAGTCACTGGAAACTGGGAAGAGCAACATTCCCGCAACCGCAAATAGAGTTAGTGGATAGATCTCAGTTAGGACAGTGCCGCTTTGAGTTGCTTGGCGTTCTTCATCTGATCCTGGAAGAGCCGCAGCGCTAGAAGTAAAGTTATCTTGATCGGCAATTAAGAAAATCGAGATAATCGCGATGATTAAAATCGCACCTTGAAACAATAAGCCCGGGCCATCAATAACAACTGAACCCATGGCAGCAGTTGTTGAAGATAATTCGCGGATTCTAATAACTTGAATTAAAGCCAGAACTAGTGAGGCAAGCGCAACACTTAACTGCACAATTGGTCGGCGTGCTTTGCCAACGAATGCTTCGATAAGTACGCCGATCAGCGCACCGCCCAAAATAATTAAGATTGGAGCAAGTAGTGAGTACGAAAGTGTCGGTGAGTTAAAGACCATGTTATTTACCCTCAACTGTCGGTACTGGATCGGTGAAACCTAATTGTGAATTCACATGAATAGCCGCCGGATTAATTACATTTAGCAACGGCGCTGGATAGAAACCAAGAGCGATAATTGCAGCTAGAACTGGCGCAATTGCGATCTTTTCGCGCAGATTTAAATCAGGTAAGTTCTCGTTGCCAGGCGTAGTTGGGCCATGAAGTGCTCGCTGTACCGGAATCAAGATGTAGAGCGCAGCCAGGATGATGCCTACTGTCGCAATAATCGCAGCTACCGGATAACGCGTATAAGTGCCTACTAGCACTAGGAATTCGCTCACGAAACTAGATAGGCCAGGTAGCGCCAAGCTAGACATGCCAGCTAAGAAGAAGCACCAAGCCATCACTGGAGTTACGCGTTGTAGCCCACCGAATTCAGAGATTGTTGATGAACCACGACGAGCAATCATCCAGCCACCCACGATAAATAAGGCTGCGGTAGAGAAACCGTGATTAAACATATACAGCGTCGCACCTGATTGGCTCTGCGAAGTCATCGCAAAGATTCCCATGGTGATGAAACCAAAGTGTGAGATCGAGGTAAATGCGATTAACCGCTTTAGATCTTTTTGACCGATGGCCAAGATCGCGCCATAAATAATTGAAATGACAGCCAGCACAATAATTACTGGTGTGAAAGTTTTACTTGCCTCTGGGAAAAGAGTTAAGCAGTAACGAATCATTCCAAAGGTGCCGACTTTATCGAGCACGCCTAGTAATAGCACTGAAGTTCCAGATGTTGCAGATTGAGCCGCATCGGGTAGCCAAGTATGGAATGGCCATAGCGGTGCCTTAATCGCAAAGGCGATAAAGAATCCCAAGAATAAGAAGTTCTGCGTTGTTGAACTCATTTCGAGCTTTGCCAGCTTGGCTAGATCAAAAGTATGACCGCCTTGATCGCCAGACATTACATATAGAGCGATGATTGATGCGAGCATCAATAGACCACCAAATAAGCTATAGAGCAAGAACTTAACCGCAGCTGCTGAACGTTCGCCAGTGCCGTATCCCCCGATTAGGAAATAAACCGGTACTAACATCGCTTCGAAAATTACATAGAAGAGGAATACATCGGTGGCACTAAAGACACCGATCATCATGGTTTCTAGAACCAGGATCAGAATGTAGAAAGTCTTAACGCTCCAGCGACCACCTTGGGCTTCATTCCAGCCAGCCAAGATAACGATTGGTGCCAAGATAACTGACATCAAAATCAACACCAGGGCGATTCCATCAATACCTACAGCGTAATTAATGCCAAATGAAGGGATCCAGCTGCGAACTTCAACGAACTGAAGATCAGTGTTATCGCGCTGGAATTGAACCGCCATCGCAATTGCCGAAGCCGCCGTTACTAAAGTTGCGCCAAATGCAAATTGCTTTGCGCGGAGCTCAGCACCTTTTGGCAAAGTTGCTAGTAGAACTGCGCCAATAAGTGGCAGCAGCGCTGTCAACGAAATCCAATTGATGGTCATTGTGTAATCACCCAGATTCCAAGCACGATAGCGGCGGCGCCAACCAGAATTAGCGCTGAATAGCTGCGGACATAACCAGTTTGGGTCTTACGTAGCCCGGCGCCAGAACCAATTGCCATTGCTCCGACTCCATGGACTGCGCCATCAATAACTTTCTCATCGACGGCAATTAGAGTTTTAGTAAGTGCCTGGCCCGGACGCATAAAGATTGCTTCGTTAGCAGCATCTTGCAGTAAATCTTGACGAACGATTTTTGTAAGTGCTGAAACATTTTCCGGTGCCACATTTTCAACTGGGCGACGTACATACATCATGACCGCAATCGAAATGCCAATCAAAACTATAGTAAGTGCGATACCAGAAACTACGATCGGTGGAAGCAGCTCAGAATGTTCGCCATGTTCATGTGCTGCAACAACTGGTTCTAACCAATGAACTAAAGCATCACCGCGAGTAAATAGGAAGCCAGATACAACTGAACCAATTGCCAAAATGGCCATCGGTAGCCACATTAAAATTGGTGATTCATGTGGATGCGCATCGTCGTCCCAACGCTTTGTGCCAGTGAAAGTAAGAATCATTACGCGAGTCATATAGAACGCAGTAAGTCCGGCGCCGAAAAGGGCGGCAGAGCCAAGAAGAATTCCTTTAATTCCGCCCGCATTTAGCGCAGTTTCAATAATCATGTCCTTGGAATAGAAGCCCGCAAAAGGTGGAACACCGATAATTGCTAAGTAGCCAAGGCCAAAGGTAATAAAGGTTATCGGCATGAACTTACGTAAAGCGCCGTATTTACGCATATTTACTTCATCATTCATGCCATGCATAACCGAGCCAGCACCAAGGAACATGCCAGCCTTGAAGAATCCGTGAGTTAACAAGTGCATGATTGCGAAGGCATAACCAACTGGGCCTAGGCCAGCAGCCAAAGTCATGTAACCGATCTGCGACATGGTTGAGGCAGCGAGTGCTTTCTTAATATCATCTTTGGCAGTACCGATAACGGCACCGAAAAGCAATGTAATTGCGCCAACGATTACAACTAATAGTTGAGCCGTTGGAGCTGCATCGAAGATAAAGTTTGAGCGAGTAATTAAATAAACACCAGCGGTAACCATGGTCGCTGCGTGGATAAGAGCAGATACCGGAGTTGGGCCAGCCATCGCATCGCCCAGCCAAGCTTGCAGCGGGAACTGCGCAGATTTACCGGCGGCGGCAATCAACAACATAATGCCAATTGCGGTCAAAGTTGTGGTTGAAGTTTTAGGTGCTGCTTCCTCAATGCCAGCGAATGACACAGTGCCCATTGAGGCAAAGGCGATCATGATCGCAAGTGAAAGGCCCAAGTCACCAACGCGGTTCATTACAAAAGCTTTCTTGGCAGCAGTTGCATATGTTGGTTTTTGATTCCAGAAACCAATCAATAAGTAGGAAGCTAAACCAACACCTTCCCAACCGACATAAAGATTTAAGTAGGAATCGCCAAGAACTAGAAGTAACATCGCGGCAATAAAGAGATTTAAGTAAGCAAAGAAGCGACGTCGATCTAAGTCATGTGACATGTATGAGATCGAGTAAATATGGATCAAAGTGCCGACGCCAGTAATTAGCAGCACAAAACAAATTGATAGTTGATCAAGTAAAAGGGATGCATCAACGTTAAATGAGCCAACGTTGATCCAAGTGAATAACTTCTGAGTCATCGCGCGTTCTTCGACTGGTTGCGCCAACATCTGAGTAAATAGATAAGCGCCGACACCAAAAGAACTAGCTGAGGCCAAAGTTCCTAGTAAATGGCCCCATTTATTGGCTTTGCGGCCAGCTAGCAGCAATATGGCAGAACTAAATAACGGGATTGCGATTAAATAAACAATCAGGCTTGAAGTCATTGACGTTATCGCTTCAACAAGTTGGCATCATCAACAGATGCTGATCGACGGGAACGATAGATGGTCACAATAATTGCTAGGCCGACTACAACTTCGCAAGCAGCAACAACCATCGTGAAGAACGCCACTACTTGGCCTTCTAGGTTGCCATTCATACGCGAGAAAGTCACAAACGATAAGTTGGCGGCGTTGAGCATTAGCTCAATGCACATGAAAACTACGATTGCATTGCGGCGTATGACAACGCCCACGGCACCAATTGTAAATAGCAGTGCTGATAGATATAAGTAATTAGCGGAATTCATTACTTATCCTCCGCAACATTGTCATTATTATCTAATTGATATTGCGCTGAATCCAACATATCGCCACGAGCTTTCAAAGTTGCAGAAATTGAACTTGGTGCGGGTGAGCCATCAGGCAATAACGCTGGAACATCTACGGCATTATGAAGTGCGAATACACCTGGGCCAGGTAAGCCGGCCGCTGCTGCCAATGAACCCGAGCGGAAGCGAGCTTGTGACTGTTCACGTTGAGTAACGCGCTTTACAGTGCGTTCGTGATGAGCCAAAACCATAGCGCCAACGGCAGCGGTAATTAGAAGAGCTGAAATAACTTCAAAGGGCCAGACATAATCACTGAAAATCAATTGTGCCAAGCCTTCAACATTTCCTGTTTGATTAGCGCTAGCTAAACCAGCAGATGTGCGACCTAATGTGGCTCGACCTAAGAGCGAAATCAGCAATCCACCAAAGCCAACGGATGCGGTAATCGCAATCCAGCGCAGGCCCTTAATGGTTTCAGTTAGTGATTCAGAAGAATCAACACCAACTAGCATCAGAATAAATAGGAAGAGCATCATTACCGCGCCGGTATAAACAACAATCTGCACGATGCCTAGAAAAGCAGCGTCTTGGGCTATGTAGAAGATGGCCAAAGTGACCATTACCCAAGCTAACAAAATTGCGGAATGCACTGCTTTCTTAACTACTAACATACCAATTGCGGCAGCAACGGCTAATGGCGCCAAGATGTAAAAGAGCAACGCTTCAGGCTTTGCGGTCTGACCTAATTCAAGTGCTTGATAAATCAATTGTTGACCTCATGTGACGGATGCGAACTCTTGATCTCGTTCTTGTAGTAATTAGTATCAGTTGTGTTTGGATACATTGGATGCGGTGGCATCAACATTCCGGCCCGAAGTGGTGCCAATAAATCGTCTTTTTCAAAAATTAGCTTTGCACGAGTTTCATCAGCTAACTCGTATTCATTAGTCATGGTTAGCGCACGAGTTGGACAAGCTTCGATGCAGAGACCACAGAAAATACAACGTAAGTAATTGATCTGGTAAACCCGACCATAGCGCTCTCCTGGAGACATGCGATGTTCATCAGTGTTAGCTGCGCCTTCAACATAAATCGCATCTGCTGGGCAGGCCCAAGCACATAGTTCGCAACCAATGCACTTTTCTAAACCATCGTCGTAACGGTTTAGTTGATGGCGGCCATGAAAACGTTCTGCAGTTGGTTCCTTAACTTCTGGATAGCTAACTGTGTTTACTTTCTTAAACATCGTTGCGAAAGTTACCCAGAAACCTTGCATCTGACTGAATAAGTTCTTGGGACCAGTCTGCTCAATTTGCGCGAATTCAATATCGTTTACGGAGATCTCTTTTTCATTCATCGGTTCGATTTGCTCAGACATTATTGATCTCCTCTCTTTCCGGTTGAAACATTGATTGTCGACACCTTGATCGGCAGTTGTGGGACGGCGAATTCTGGTTCAGATACTTCGGCAACCGGTGCGTTCTTCTTCTTATTCTTGGCGTTTTCGAAACCGAAATTAACCAACATAACAAGTAGCACAATTCCGCTAGCAAAGGCCACTGTGGCTGCTCTTGGAGCGCCATTTAGTGAAAGAACGCGCAATGTAGCCACGATCATGATCCAGGCTAACGAAACTGGAATTAAGACTTTCCAGCCAAATTGCATGAACTGGTCGTAACGCATACGAGGCAAAGTGCCGCGCAACCAGACGAAAACAAAGAAGAAGAGAATTACTTTGGCGAAGAACCAGATCATTGTGAACCAGCCGCCCAGCCAAGCTTCAGTGAAACCAAGACCTGGAGGGGCTTTGTAGCCACCTAAGAACAAGGTAGTAGCAAGTGCTGAAACTGCGATGATGTTTACATATTCAGCCAAGAAGAAGAGTGCGAATTTGAGTGATGAATATTCAGTGTGGAAACCACCAACTAATTCGCCTTCAGCTTCAGCTAAGTCAAATGGCGCACGGTTTGTTTCGCCCACCATTGAAATTGAATAAATAACGAATGATGGGAATAGAACAACTGCGTACCACCACTGTTGCTGTGCAGCAACAATTTCTGAAGTAGACATTGATCCGGCATAGATAAATACCGCAACTAATGAAAGTCCCATTGCAATTTCATAGGAAATTACTTGGGCACTTGAACGCAAGCCACCGAGCAAAGGATAAGTAGAACCTGAAGACCAACCCGCTAGCACGATGCCATAAACGCCAATTGAAGCGATCGACAAAACATAAAGAACGCCGACTGGAATATCGGTTAGCTGCATCGCAGTAACTTTTCCAAACAAGGTAACTTGGCCAGAGAATGGAATAACCGCGAATGACATGAACCAAGTTGTTACGCTAATTATTGGTGCAATGATAAAAACGACTTTATCTGCAGCAGCTGGAATTAAATCTTCCTTAAGAGCTAACTTAACGCCATCAGCTAAAGATTGAATTAATCCGAATGGACCGACGCGGTTAGGGCCAAGGCGCTGTTGCATACGAGCAACTAGGCGACGTTCGCCCCATACCGACATAAGTGTTAGCAGTACGCATAAAGCAAATACCAATAAGGCTTTTACAGCGATAAGCCAGCCCGGATCATTTGCGATTAATTGAGCATTAGTCATGCTTTCACCACCGTTACTACTGAATTATGCGCGACCCCTAAATTGGCAAGCAGTTGAGATCCGGCAGAATTGCGCGGCGCCCACACTGCATCGTCATGAATATTTTCAACCAGGGCTGGCAACATGACCCAACCATTGCTATTAGAAATCTTTAGTAGTTGACCATCAACCACGCCAAGTGCTGCTGCACGCTTTGGCGAAATAACTGCAACCGTACGACGAGCGGTACCAGCTAAATTCTCTTCACCCTTTTGTAGAGTTCCAAGATCAAGCAAACGGCGCCAAGAAGTAAGAACAGCCTGATCGCCAGATACCGAATGCGCAGATGACATTGAAACACTTGGAGTCGCAACTAGCGCGCCATCCCAGATTCCGATGGAGGCAATTTCTTTTGCTGCGTTAGCAACTGTGCCAAGTGAAATGGAATGACCCAGTTCATCAGCAATCATCGAAAGGATTCTTAAGTCGCTACGGTTTAGTGAATCAACAGCAGTTTCAAATGCACGAGCGCGGCCTTCCCAGTTCAGGAACGATCCGCTCTTTTCAGTAATTGCTGCAACCGGCAGAATTACATCGGCGTATTTGGTTACTTCGCTATTAGCAATTTCGAGAGAAACTACGAAAGCTTTCTCAAGGGTGGCAACTGTTGCATCTGGGTTTGGTCCATCAAGTGGATCAACGCCACCAACTAATAGTGCTGAAATCTTTCCGCTATTAATATCACTAACAATCTGATCAGCGCTACGGCCAATTTCACTTGGCAATGAATCAACGTTCCAGAGAGATGCGATATCAACTCGAGCTGCTGCATCAGCAACTGGGCGACCACCAGGTAACAAGTTTCCAATGGCACCAGCTGCTAGAGCTCCGCGTTCGCCTGCGCGACGTGGAATCCAAGCCAATTTAGCGCCAGTGCGATCAGCTAGCGCAGCCGTAGCGCTTAATAAACCAGCACTTTCAGCAGCGCGCTCGCCTACCAAAATAACTGACTTATTAGTTAACTCTTGAGTAGCAACTGCCGCTGCCTCTTGACCCGGCTGCACACAAACGAAGTTAGCGCTGAGTTTTTCAACGGCAATTGATTCTTTGCTGCCGATTGAAGTGACCTTCAGGCCGCGCTTCTTAAATTGCTTGTTGATGCGTAAGAAAACAATTGGTGACTCTTCTTCAGGTTCAAAACCAACTAACAGAACATGATCGGCTTTATCAATGTCGCGATAAGTAGTTGTGTTGTTAACTACGCGAGCTGCTAAGAATTCACGTTCTTCATCGGATGAAATACGGGAACGGAAATCAATATCGTTTGTGCCAAGTGCTACGCGAGCAAACTTGCTGTAGCCATAAGCATCTTCATAAGTTGTACGGCCACCAACTAGAACTGCGGCGCCACGACTCAAACCGGCAGCTGCTGCCGAAATTGCTTCCGGCCATGATGCTGTAACTAGTTCGCCATTTTCATTTCGAACTTGTGGCACAGTTAAACGATCGGTTGCGGTTACGTACTTAAATGCCCAGCGACCCTTGTCACAGTTCCACTCTTCATTAACTTCAGCATCATCGCCAGCTAAGCGACGTAACGTTTTGCCACGTCGAACATCGGTACGAAGATCGCAACCTGATGCGCAGTGCTCGCACGCAGATGGCGTTGAAACTAAATCAAAGGGACGAGCACGGAAACGGTAAGAAGTTCCGGTGAGGGCGCCTACTGGGCAGATCTGAACTGTGTTTCCAGAGAAGTAAGATTTAAATGGATCTTCTTCATAAATTCCAACTTGTTGTAGAGCGCCACGTTCATTCAAAGTAATAAATGGATCGCTGGCAATTTGATCAGAGAAACGAGTACAGCGGGCACAAAGAACACAACGTTCGCGATCGAGTAGAACTGAAGATGAAATTGCCACTGGCTTTTCGAATGTGCGTTTTACGCCATCTAGGCGCATCTCTGGATTTCCGTTGCTCATAGCTTGGTTCTGCAATGGGCACTCGCCACCCTTATCGCAGACTGGGCAATCAAGCGGGTGGTTAGCTAGCAATAGCTCCATCACACCTTTTTGCGCTTTATCGGCAACTGGTGAAGTTAATTGAGTTTTAACAATCATGCCTGGTTCAACTGGAATTGTGCAGGAAGCTTGTGGCTTTGGAAATGCGCGACCATTAATTTCGATATCAACTAAACATTGACGACAAGCGCCAACTGGATCAAGTAGCGGGTGATCGCAGAAACGTGGAATTTGAATTCCTAGTTTTTCAGCGGCACGGATTACTAAAGTTCCTTTTGGAACAGTTACTTCAAAGCCATCAATTACTAGCGTGATTTGCTCAACGATTACATCGGTATCTGGAGTCACTATGCATCAGCCCCTTCAAATAGCGTGCTGGCAATTGGATCAAATGGGCAAGCACCATTTGTTACATGTGCGATGTATTCGTCACGGAAATATTTAATTGAAGAAGTAATTGGGCTAGTGGCACCATCGCCAAGTGCGCAGAAAGAACGACCCATGATGTTGTCGCAGAGATCTAACAACTTAGCTAGATCTGCCTCTGAACCTTTACCGTTTTCTAGATCGCGCAGAATCTGTACTAACCACCAAGTGCCTTCACGACAAGGTGTGCACTTTCCGCAAGACTCATGCTTATAGAAC
>JAPLAW010000031.1 GCA_026393075.1 Actinomycetota bacterium
TTCTTAACCCTCTTGCAAAGTTGTTGGTGCGCCGTGCACATCAAGTATTTCAGCACCTTTTGAAGTATTAATTGCGGTCTCACCTGTCGAATTCGGGGTATTTGAGCCGCCCAACTTAGAACCTTCGCCGCCACGATTTAGGTGCGCATTTGGGCGATGACCTTTTTCAATGACCGGAATCGAGCCTAGAACACCCTTTTGGAAGTCTTCAAAAGCTTGCAGTACTTCGCGCTTAGTGTTCATTACAAATGGACCCATCCAGGCAACCGGTTCCTTAATTGGCTCGCCACCAAGAATAAATAGTTCCATTTCAGGAGAGCGTGATTCCTGCACATTTGCAGCGCGCACAACAATTGTGTCACCTTCACCAAAAACAGTTAGTTGACCCATTTGTACGGGGCGAGATTCTTCGCCAACAAAACCGTGGCCAGCAAGGGTGTAAACAAGTGCGTTGTAATCCTTGCGCCAAGGCAAACGAATTTCAGCACCAGGTTGCAGAGTTGCGTGAATTAAAGTGATTGGGGTTTGTGTTGAACCAGGGCCTTTGTGTCCGGCAAGTTCGCCAGCAATTACTCGAAGTAGCGCACCGCCATCTTCAGATGCAAGTAACGCAACTTCGCTGGCACGTAAATCTTGATAAGCCGGAGGCGACCACTTTTTCGCAGCTGGCAAATTAACCCAGAGTTGGAAACCGTGGAATAAGCCACCGCTCATCACCAAAGATTCTGGTGGAGTTTCGATATGCAGAATTCCAGCACCAGCTGTCATCCATTGGGTATCGCCATCAGAAATCGTTCCACCGCCACCGTTGTTATCGAAGTGGTCGAAAATTCCATCAATAATGTAAGTAACTGTTTCAAAGCCACGGTGCGGATGCCAAGGAGTTCCCTTTGGCTCACCTGGTGCGTATTCAACTTCACCCATTTGATCTAAGTGAATAAAGGGATCAAGTAGCGCGATATCTACGCCAGCAAATGCACGACGAACCGGAAAACCTTCGCCTTCGAAACCTTGAGGAGCAGTTGTGATGCTACGAACTGCGCGCGCACGTGTACCGGCAATCGCTTTTACGCGCGGAAGTACGGTGATATCGGCAACGGTTACGGCTGGCATTTACGGCTCCTTGGTTGGGCTAAGAGTAGTTGAACCTTCAACTACCTCGCAACTCGAACCTTAAACCCACGCCCGCTTGAACAATGACGTTAGCGCCACAATGCATATAGGAATCACTTTGGAATACCCGAAGAAGTCAGCGAACGATTGGCTAAAGGAGACTTTGCTCTTTCTTTTAAGTCGACGTAGCCAGATCGAAGCGAGATTCGATCGAGTTCTATAGACCCTTTAGCGCGCTAACTACCTTGGTCAACGAAGCCTTTGCATCACCAAAGAGCAACATAGTCTTTGGATCATAGAGTAATTCGTTTTCGATGCCAGCAAATCCTGGGCGCATTGAGCGCTTCAAGAAAATGACATTGGCAGCATTTGAAACTTGCAAGATTGGCATTCCATAAATTGGGCAACCAGGTGTGGTTTCAGCAGCTGGGTTAACCACATCGTTTGCACCGATGACAATTGCGACATCGGTTTGTCCAAAGGTTGGGTTAACTTCATCCATTTCAGCAAGTTGTTCGTAAGGAACATTTGCTTCAGCAAGCAACACGTTCATATGTCCAGGCATGCGACCGGCAACCGGGTGAATTCCGTAGGCAACATCGATTCCCTTTGCGATTAACAAGTCTGCTAATTCACGAACGGTGTGCTGTGCTTGCGCAACTGCTAATCCAAAGCCTGGCACGATTACAACGCGACGGGCATAGTTAAGCAAGATTGCAACATCATCAGGTGAACCTGAACGCACAGGGCGTTCTTCGGCTGCGCCACTTGCTTCTTGTGGCTTTGCGGTGAAAGCGCCGAAGAGAGTTCCAAATAACGAACGCCCCATTGCATCAGCCATCATTCGAGTAAGGATTGTTCCTGACGCACCAACCAAAGTACCGGCAATGATCAACAGAGTTGAATCAAGTACATAACCACTTGCTGCAACTGTTAAACCAGTAAATGCGTTTAATAGCGAGATAACAATCGGCACATCTGCGCCACCAACTGGAAGCACGAACAAGATGCCGAAGAGCAGCGATAAAGCAGCCAAAATCAGTAGCGGCGTGGTTCCCAGGGCGGTTACAACCCAACCAGACACGCCTAGAACAGCTACCAAAGTGCCGGCAATTACAAAGCGGCCACCAGGGAAAACTACTGGGCGAGTAGTCATAATTTCTTGCAACTTCATGAAGGTAATAATCGAGCCGCTAAATGAAACACAGCCAACTACAACAGTAAATACGGTTGCAATAACTTCAGCAGTGGTTGCATCGGTACCAAGATTTAGGTATTCCACAATTGCAACGAGGGCAGCTGCGCCACCACCAACACCGTTAAATAGTGCAACGAGTTGTGGCATCTGAGTCATCTGAACTTTTTTAGCGGCAGGTACGCCGATTAATGTACCAATGGCCATCGCACCAAGAATCCAACCTAAGTTGTTGATTGGTAGCGAAGTTGCATTGCCATTTTTATCTGGCATTGCGTAGAAGAAAATAACAAGGGTTGCGATTGTTGCACCAAGTGCGCCAATTAAGTTACCGCGTCGAGCACTCTTTGGAGAAGACAAACCTTTAAGTGCCAAAATGAAACAGATACCGGCGCTAAGACCGATTAAGTCATATACGAAGGCGCTCATTATTTGGCCTCCTTCTTCTTACCCTTAAACATTTCAAGCATTCGGTCGGTTACGACGAAACCACCGATCATGTTTATTGTTGCCAGAATAATTGCGGCAACTGAAAGTCCAAGTTCCAGATTAGTTTCACTATGTGAAGCCACGATGATGGCGCCTACGAGAATTACACCGTGAATTGCATTCGCTCCTGACATCAGTGGAGTGTGTAGCGTTGATGAAACTTTAGATACGACTTCAAAACCAACGAATACTGCTAGTACGAAAATCGAGATGATTGCAATCGGTTCCATTTACTTAGCCCCTCCACCACGTCGAGATCCAGCATGAGTGACGGCTGAGCCATCGATGATTTCATCTTCAAAGTTAAGGTTTAACGCTGCTTGCGTACCTTCGGCTGGTGGCACTGTTAACAGCGTTAACAGGTTAACCACGTTGCGCGAATAGAGGCTGGAAGCGTGGAACGGCAGCTGGCTTGGTACATCTTTGCCACCCCAAATTTGCACGCCATTTGCAGTGATCACGATTTCGCCAGGCTTAGAGCCTTCGACATTGCCCCCTGTTTCGGCAGCTAAGTCAACGATTACGGTGCCAGGTGCCATCGAATTAACCATTTCAGCTGTTACTAATCGAGGTGCAGTGCGACCAGGAACGGCTGCAGTAGTAATTAGCACATGTGATTTAGCAATGTAAGGCGTTAGTAACTCACGCTGTTTCGCTGCACGATCTTCAGTCATCTCGCGGGCATAACCGCCAGCGCCGGCAAGTGATTCCAATTCAAGTTCAATGAAAGTTGCACCCATTGATTTAACTTCATCAGCCGAAGAAGGACGAACGTCATATGCCGAAACGACTGCGCCTAAACGACGAGTTGTTGCAATTGCCTGCAAGCCAGCAACACCGGCACCAAGTACCAGCACTTGAGCTGGGGTAACTGTGCCCGCTGCGGTCATTAGCAGTGGGAAGAAACGTGGTGAAAGTTCGGCACCAACAATTGCGGCGCGGTATCCGGCACAAAGTGCTTGTGAAGTTAACGCATCCATAGATTGGGCACGTGAAATACGTGGCACCAGTTCAAGTGAGAATGCAGTTACGCCAGCACTTGCAGCTGCATCAATTGAATCGGCAGCCGTTACAACCGAAAGGAAAGAAATAGTTACTGCGCCCTTTTTCAGTGTCGCCATCTGTGCGGCGGTAAGTGGCTGCACCGAGAGAACTACATCGGCGCTCTTTAATACATCACCGCTTTCAACCTTGGCACCGGCTGCTACGAATTCTGCATCACTTGCTTGCGAATGTAGTCCGGCACCTGACTCGATAACTACATCGAGGCCTAAGCGAGTCAATTTATTAATGACATCGGGCACTAGCGCTACGCGCTTTTCGCCCTCACGAATTTCCTTAGGAACGGCAATTAACATGGGTGAAAACTACCGCTTACCTAAGAGTATGTCGCTAGAAAGCTGAGGTCTGACCCTCTGGAACTCATGAGTTTGGCCTCAATTTGCCCTGTGTTAAGCCTCAAATATGGCCCTTAGGTCCTTGCGGTCATTGCCTAGCGACATTCTGGAACAACTCGGACTTGTGGAACTAGCGACCCTGTAGCTCGCCACGAGTTAAGTGATACAGCAGCGCCTGAATAGTGGTGCGGCGATGATAAGCCTCGCGCCAGATCACAGACTTTGGGCCATCAATAACTGAAGTCGCCACTTCTTCTTCGCGATGCGCCGGCAAGCAATGCATGAAGATCGAATCCTTTGCAGTCAGATCCATCAGTTGTTGCGAAACGGCAAATGGTGAGAGCGCTTTAGTTTTTTCAATTCGTTCTGCCTCAGGGTCACCCATAGACATCCAGACATCGGTATATAAAACGCTGGCATCTTTAGCGGCGGCTTCAGGATCATTAGTAACTTCAATAGTTGCACCTGTTGTTGCTGCGATTGCTTTTGCTTGAGCAACAACTTTTGCATCAGGTGCCCAAGCACCAGTCGGAGTTGCGGCAACTACATGTGCTCCCATGATTGCACCCATCGTCAACCAAGCATGCGCCATATTGTTTCCATCACCAAGATAAACAAATTTACGACCAGCAATGTCAGCGCCGAAGTTTTCGCGAATCGTTACCCAGTCTGCAAGTAATTGCGTTGGATGATCATCATCGGTTAAGCCATTAATTACTGGAACTGTTGCATTGGCACCAAGTTCATTGACATCAGATTGCGCAAAGGTGCGAATAATTAAAGCGTCGCAATACCCACTAATGATTCGGGCAGTATCAGCAATTGTTTCACCGCGGCCGAGTTGCAGTTCGTCACCGCGAATAAAGATTGGGGTTCCGCCCAAGTGTGCAACGGCTGTTTCTGATGCTAACCGAGTTCGGGTTGAAGGCTTAGTCATGTAAATAGCTACGCTCTTGTTTGCTAGCGCGGTATTTGAACGCAATGGGTTTGCCGCAAAATCAGTAGCAGTATTAAGCAGGAGCTCAACATCGGCTCGGCTTAAATCAGCAGTGCGCAGTAGGTCTTTCATTAGGAGATTCTACCCCGTGTATATCTCTTCGCGGATTGCCCTGAAAGCCCGCTAGATTGTCGAATTATTGAGAAGCGGATTTGATGGCAGTTAATTACAGGTGAATTATCGAGCAGGGTAAGATTTGCCCATGAAGCAGCGAATGGGATTCTTCTCGCGCCCCGGCAAAGATGCACAAACAGATGGCGATTTACTTACTCGCCCAGAGCTACAAGAAGACGATGGTGGCCACGATCGTTTCTCACATTATGTGAAGAAAGAGAAGATTGTTGAATCTGCAGTTACTGGTAAATCTGTTAAAGCACTTTGCGGAAAGAAGTGGATTCCTTCACGTGATCCAGAAAAATATCCGATCTGTCCAACTTGCAAAGAAATTCACGCCGGTTTGCGACCAGCACCAGAAGATAAGTAATTTCTACCCTCCTGCTTCTGAAGAGTAATTAAGCTCTGTTCTATTTATGAACAGCTAGCGCACGGAAACTATAAGCACCTAGTGCGCCACCGAGTAGTGGGGCGATCGTATAGATAGTCCAGTTATCCCAATACCCGCCAGCAAGTGCTGGGCCAAACCAACGAGCTGGGTTAATGCCAGTTCCTTCGATTGGTCCAGTAATCAGAATAAGTACAAATATTGTAAGTGCAATCGCAATCGGCGCCGAAGCTGCATTTTTATTTGCTTTATCTTGGGTCATCAAAAGAATTACTATTACCAAGATGGCTGTCATAACTAACTCAAGTGCAAACCCTGTTAGGTAGGTGGCTTGCGGCGACATCGCAGGAATTCCATTTTTAACTTGGGCAGCCACCTTCTGGGTATAAATCGCTTGAAGAGTTAAG
>JAPLAW010000048.1 GCA_026393075.1 Actinomycetota bacterium
CGAGAGTAAAGCCACCTGCAACATGTAATGGTTCACCAGTTGAAACATAATCGGCAATTTCTAGATCGGTCATATCCGAAAAAGTGACTTTAGTAGTCACGCGATCTGAAATCTCGCGGTCTTTACTGGTATCAATAATGCAATGGCCGGTATGTAATAAGCCTGAATTACCGCGCACCCGACTAGCTCGTTCAGTGGCTACATCTGCAGTCCCTGGTTTTCCGAGTGAAACTCCGTCGAATTCAAAGGTGGAATCACACGCAATAATTACGGCATCCCCTGAAATCTGTTCGCGAACCGTATGTGCTTTAGTGATTGCAAGGGCAATCACCATATCGGCAGGTGACAGAGCGTTGAAAAAATCAGTCTCTTCATCTACAGGGCTGACCATGATCTCTGGTTTCAAGCCAGCTGACTCTAGTAGTCGTCTGCGTGAAGTAGATGCTGAAGCTAAAATCAATCTAGTCATCTTAGAAATTACGTCCTGAACCGAACTTAATTTGTTGCGGTAGTTGCGTGCGCATCAAAGGCATCGCCCAAACACTGCGCTTAACCACCGGTTTTAGCTCTTCGCGTGTGTGATTGGCTAGAGCCAGCTCAATTGCGGCTAGTTCATCTGCCGAAGGGCTACCTGCGATCACGCTAAATGTGGCTTTTGGCGTAGGCATTAGAGTGGAATGTTTCCGTGCTTGCGAGGCGGTAGCGCATCGCGCTTTGTCTTTAGCGAGCGGAACGCTTTGGTGATGTATTCACGAGTTTGGCTTGGCTCGATAACAGCATCGATATATCCACGTTCAGCTGCCAAGTAAGGATTAGCTAAAGTTTCGTTGTACTCAGTAACTAGTTCAGCACGCTTGCTTTCTGGATCTTTCGCATCCTTTAACTCACTACGATAAAGAATATTTACCGCACCTTGAGCGCCCATGACTGCGATTTCAGCACTTGGCCAAGCTAAATTGATATCAGCGCCAATATATTTTGATCCCATCACAATGAATGCGCCACCGTAGGCTTTACGCGTAATCAAAGTAACTAGCGGTACCGAAGCTTCAGCATATGCATAAAGCAATTTAGCGCCGCGGCGAATAATGCCATCCCACTCTTGTTCAGTTCCGGGCAAGAAGCCAGGCACGTCGACCAAGGTAAGAATTGGAATATTAAAGGCATCGCAGAAACGTAAAAAGCGCGCTGCTTTCTCGCTGGAATTAATATCTAGCGTGCCAGCTAATTGCTGCGGTTGATTAGCAATGATGCCAACTGACTCGCCTTCAATGCGTCCAAAGCCAACCACGATGTTCGGCGCGTATAGAGAATGTACTTCTAGAAACTCACCTTCATCAAGGAGTGCATGAATTAGAACCTTCATGTCATAAGGCTGGTTAGGACTATCTGGAATCAAAGTATCTAGCGCGTTATCCGTTAACTTCTTTTCTAAACTTTCAGTAGCTGGCAAATGTGGTGCGCCATCCATATTGTTACTTGGTAAATAAGAAAGAAGTGCTTTTACATAATCGATCGCATCGTCTTCATTTTGAGCTAAGTAATGCGAGTTACCAGTCTTGGTATTGTGCGTATGAGCACCACCAAGTTCTTCCATACCAACTTCTTCACCAGTTACTGTTTTAATAACATCTGGTCCGGTAATAAACATATGTGAAGTTTCATTAACCATCACAGTGAAATCTGTAAGTGCTGGTGAATAAGCAGCGCCACCTGCACAAGGGCCAAGAATTAATGAAATCTGTGGAATTACGCCAGATGAACGAGTATTTAATCTAAAGATGCGGCCATATCCGCTGAGAGCCAACACTCCTTCTTGAATGCGAGCGCCACCAGAATCACTAATTCCGATTATAGGTATGCCATTCTTTAGAGCGTATTCCATGATCTTCACGATTTTCTCGGCCATAACTTCACCGAGACTTCCGCCCATAACCGTGAAATCTTGTGAGAAGAGAGCAATATTACGACCATCAATTGTGGCGATACCAATAATTACGCCATCTCCGTATGGACGATTCTTCTCCATGCCGAAATTGACTGAACGGTGGCGAGCAAATTCATCAAACTCAGTAAAAGAGCCAGCATCTACTAGTTTTTCAACTCGCTCGCGCGCAGTCATCTTTCCTTTGGCATGTTGCTTATCAATCGCACTTGCAGAACCAGCATGTACGGCTTCGTTAAGGCGATTGCGAAGATCTTCAATTTTCCCGGCAGTAGTATGCAGATCTGGCTTCATGCCCCTACGGTACTAGTTATGGAGGTCGAAATGGTTCGAGAAGCACTAAATGAGAGTGCGATGAACGCAACATTGCGCGGCAGTTACTGGCGGGTAAGTGTTTTTCAAAGCGTTACATCCACCCAAACCGAACTTATCGGAAAAGAAAATCTGCAACATGGTGAAGTCTATGTAACCGAATATCAAAGTGCCGGCCGAGGCAGATTAGATCGCACATTCGAAGCAACGGAATCAAGTGCACTTCTTTTTTCACTTTATCTAGAACCGAAGCTAAGTAAATTGGAGTGGAGCGCAATTCCGTTGTTGGCTGGGCTGAGTTTAGTAAATGCGCTAAAGAGTTTGGATGCAAAAGTTACGACTAATTTAAAGTGGCCTAACGATGTATTGATCGGTGATAAGAAACTTGCTGGCATTCTGGTGGAAGCGAGAGACAACGGAGTCGTAGTTGGCATTGGGTTAAATGTAGATATGAATAAATCAGATCTACCTGTGCCAACAGCAACTTCATTAGGACTAGAGAATTTCGCGGAATTAAATCGCAACGTTATTTTGCCTGAGATTTTAAATAACTTCGCACTCACCATTGGACTTTGGGAGAGTGGTTCGAGCATTGCGATCGAGCAATACCGCCAAGTTAGTTCAACTCTGGGTCGAGAGGTTGAAGTGCACTTGCCTTCGGGTGAAATCCTGAATTCGCGCGCAATGGGCATCAGTGAAATGGGCGAACTGCAGTTGGCCAGCGGTGCTCGAGTTATCGTAGGCGATGTGATTCACCTACGATAGGCAAGTGAAATCGCCCTTTCCTCGTGTCGGCATAATCGGTGCCGGCCAACTTGGCCGAATGAGTGCCGCACCTGCAGCAGCTCTAGGGATCGATCTAATTTTACTTGCTCAATCTGCTACTGATTCTGGCGCGCAAGTCGCTGAATTTGAAGTCGGCGACTATCGCGATCTAGTTCAGGTTCGTGAATTCGCAAAGAAATGTGACTTACTTACTTTTGAGCATGAACTTATTCCGATCTCGGTAGTTAGAGCACTTGAAAGCGAGGGCGCTAAGTTCTATCCAACTTCGGAAAGCTTTATCTATTCACAAGATAAAGCTGCAATGCGGGAAAAATTAGCGAAATATCTAGCCCCTAAGTGGCAAGTAGTTACCAAAGCTAATGAAATTTTGGAATATCCAGCAATCGCTAAGTCAATTTCTGGTGGTTACGATGGTCGCGGCGTCTGGAGAGTTAACTCCGAAAGCGAACTTGCGGCAATTTTGGCAGAAAATCCAAAGTTACTGGTTGAAGAGTTAATTGATTTTGATTTTGAAATATCTGTGATGGTGGCTCGCTCACCACATGGACAAGCTGCAACTTGGGCGCCTACTCAAACAGTGCAAAGTGATGGCATCTGCACCATGACGATTGCGCCGGCTCCTGATTTATCTGAATCACTTGGCCAACAAGCACAGCAAATAGCCCTAAGTATCGCCGCTGAGATTAAATTGGTTGGCGTTATGGCAGTTGAAATGTTTGTTAAAGGTGACCAGTTATTCATTAATGAGTTAGCTATGCGTCCACACAACTCTGGCCACTGGACAATTGATGGATCTGTTACCAGTCAGTTTGAACAACATTTACGTGCGATCTTAGATTTGCCACTAGGGGACACCTCGATGACTGCGAAGTATGCCGTCATGGGAAATGTTCTAGGTGGCGACAAGCAAGATATGTATCGTCCTTATTTGCATCTGCTTGCTCGCACCCCCAAGTTAAAGGTTCATCAATACCGCAAGGAAGTTAAACCTGGGCGCAAGATTGGCCATGTGACTTTACTTGGTGAAAACCTCGTAGAATTAACTACTGAAGTACAACATGCGATCGACTATATGGGCGGAGTTATCGATGAGTGATGTAGCAATCATCATGGGGTCAGATTCAGATTGGCCAGTCATGGAAGAAGCCGCCCTAGTGCTCGACAAGTTCGGGATTTCATATTCAACTGCAGTCGTTTCGGCTCATCGCATGCCACTTGAAATGGTTGCTTTTGCTCAAGGTGCTAAAAGTGCCGGTACTAAAGTAATTATTGCTGGCGCTGGCGGAGCTGCACATTTACCAGGCATGGTTGCATCACTTACTACCTTGCCCGTAATTGGCGTACCAGTACCACTAAAGACTTTAGATGGCATGGATTCACTTCTTTCAATTGTGCAGATGCCGGCTGGAATTCCAGTTGCAACTGTCGGAATCGGCAATGCGAAAAACGCTGGAATTTTAGCAGCGCGTATTTTAGGAATTAACGATGAAAAGATTTCACAGCAAGTTGCCGAGCACCTGAAAGAGCTAGAAAGTGAAGCTAAAGCGAAAGGCGCTAATTTAACTGCGCGCCGTAATCATAAAACTGGCTTCTAACTAAACTTTAAATAAAGCGCTGGTATTCAATCGCTGGGCAACGATCCATAATTGTTAACAGACCCGCTGCTTGAGCTCGATCTGCTGCAGCTTGATCAATAACTCCAAGCTGTAGCCAAACTGCTTTAGCACCAATCGCAATTGCTTGATCAACTACTTCGCCAACTAAGTTTGAATTTACGAAACAGTCGACCACGTCGATTTGAGTCGGGATATCTAATAGCGATTGATAGCCAATTGCGCCATGAACCGTTTCGGCTTTTGGGTGCACTGGGAAAATTTGATGACCTTTATCTTGCAATAACTTAGCAACGCCAAATGCTGGTCGATCTGGATTATTTCCTAAGCCAACTACTGCCCAATTCTTAAGCTCAAGTGCCTGCAAAATTGTTTCAGTGGTATTCATTGATTAATCCGTACGACCTAATGCGTGGAATTTCCAGCCAGCTGCTCGCCAAAGCTCACGATCGAGCATGTTGCGACCATCGATGATCATGGCTCCCTTAGTTAGACCCTTAATAGCTATTGGATCGAGCTCGCGATATTGCTTCCACTCAGTTAAGTGCAAGATTAAATCTGCCCCCGTGACGCATTCTTCAATTGATTCAGTAAAACCCAAATTAGGAAAACGCTTGCGGGCATTTTGGACTGCTTTTGGATCATGCACGACTACTTTGGCGCCAGCTGCATGTAATTGCGCTGCGATATCTAACGCAGGGGAATCTCGCACATCATCACTATCTGGCTTAAACGCGGCGCCTAATACTGCAATTTTGTATTGAGTTAAATCCTCAGAAAGATCTGCGCGCACGACATCGATAACACGTTGGCGAGCACGTAAATTGATCGCATCGATTTCGGTTAAGAATTCCAGCGCTTGCTTAGCACCTAGTTCTTCAGCTCGAGCCATGAATGCGCGGATATCTTTAGGTAAGCAGCCGCCACCGAATCCGATACCGGCCTGTAAGAAACGATTACCAATTCGTGGGTCATATCCAATTGCTTTTGCTAAGACTGTTACATCGCCACCTGCAGCTTCGCATACTTCAGCCATCGCATTGATAAATGAGATCTTGGTTGCTAAGAATGAGTTGGCTGCAACCTTAACCAGTTCAGCTGTAGGTAGATCTGCGCGAATCCAAGGCGTGCCCAGGGCTAGTACTGGTTCATAAACTTCTTTTAACATTTCTTCGGCTTTATCGCTAGTAACTCCAACTACTAAACGATTAGGGCGCAAAGTATCTTCTACCGCAAAACCTTCCCGTAAAAATTCTGGGTTCCAGGCTAAATCCGAATGAGGTGCAGATTTAAGAAGTTCCTCGCGTAATGACTGCGCAGTTCCAACCGGCACAGTTGATTTTCCAACGACTAAAGAACCTGGCTTTAAGTAAGGCGTAATTGCGGCAACTGAAGAGCGAACATAAGTTAAGTCAGCGGCTAAACCATCTTTGCTTTGCGGCGTTCCGACGCAGACGAAGTGCATATCGGCATCGGCTACTAGCGAGAAGTCAGTTGTGAATGTTAAGCGGCCAGATTTAACTTCTTCGGCCAATAAAGTATCTAAACCAGGTTCATAAAAAGGCAGCTCTCCTTTGCTTAGCTGCGCAATCTTGGCCGCATCAGTATCAACTCCGATTACTTCAAAGCCCAGCGATGACATGCAAGCAGCATGAGTAGCGCCTAGATAGCCTGTTCCGATAACCGATAACTTCATTTTCATGATTATTCCTTTATTTTGCACTCGGACAAGCGTTATCTGAGGCGGTTTGAGTCTTGAATTTATCGACGATAGTAGTCGTAGGCGAGGCACTCGCCGAAGGGGTCGCCTTCACTTCATCAATAATTGGTTGATCGTTCAATAAGCGATTAAACAAATCAGGCGCCAAGACACTATCCCAGATCACAACTGAACCAAGGCCATCTACTCGACCATTTGCATTTGAAAGGGGCACGGTGAGGGTACGAACTCGATCGGCCGACAAGTTCTTCAGCTGCTTACCCAAAGTCAATAGATCATTCTTATTGAACTCATTATCGGTTGTTATGGTCTTGATGGCGGCATTGAAGAAGTTAACTAATTTAATTGGATTTAACAACGTGCCCGTGCTGGTTGCTTTCCGCATGACTGCTGACATAAATTCTTGCTGACGTTTCATGCGGCCAATATCGCCTTGCCCATCGAAGTAGCGAGTGCGCACATACTT
>JAPLAW010000004.1 GCA_026393075.1 Actinomycetota bacterium
TTGGCCAAGTTCAACTGCACGCTTGGTGTATTCAATAAATGCTGCCACATCGGAAGCTAAGAAATACTCGTTATCGCCCACACCCAATACCAGCGGTGAGTTACGACGAACGCCAACAATTACGCCGGGGTTATCTGCATGTACTGCCAAGAGAGTAAAAGAGCCACGCAACGTCTTAACCGCTTCACGCATTGCCGCCGGTAGGTCGCCGTTGAATTCTTTGCGCAAATCGCTAAGTAGGTGAGCCACAGATTCGGTATCAGTATCAGAGTGAAACTTATGCCCCTTGGCTTGCAACTCTGCTTTTAACTGATTGTAATTTTCGATGATGCCATTGTGAATAACTGCGAGCTTGCCTTCGTTATCTACATGCGGGTGCGCGTTGTTATCTGTTGGCCCACCATGGGTTGCCCAACGAGTGTGACCAATGCCAGAAGCTGCTGATGGAAGTTGATCGCCGAGTGAACTTTCTAAATTGCCTAACTTGCCAGCGCGTTTTTCAATAAACAATTTGCCGCTAGTACCTAGAGCGATGCCAGCTGAGTCATAGCCGCGATATTCCAGGCGACGCAAACCCTCAATCAGCGGAGTTATGGCCGAATTTTTACCTGTGTAGCCAACGATTCCGCACACAGGATTACTTCAATTCTGTTTCAACTACTTGAGCTAATTTAGCAGCCACGCTCTGCGCAACCGCATCGCTCTGTGCTTCAACCATTACGCGTACAAGTGGCTCAGTGCCCGATGCCCGCAGTAATACTCGACCATTTGAACCAAGTTCAGTTTCAGCTGCTTTAACTGCATCAGCGATCGCAGTGGAACTAGCAAGGCGTTCTTTAGCGACATTCTTAACATTGATTAATACTTGTGGGAAACGCACCATCACGCGCGAAAGCTCTTGCAGCGTTTGGCCGGAGCGCTTTACTTCAGCCAATAGTTGCAGCGCAGTTAGCAAGCCATCGCCAGTATTTGCGTGATCGCGCATGATTACATGGCCAGATTGCTCGCCACCTAAATTAAAGTCTGATTGCAGCATTGCCTCAAGCACATAGCGATCGCCAACTGCCGTTGTTACTACTTCAATTCCGGCTTCAGACATGGCGTGCATGAAACCAAGATTGCTCATCACTGTGCCAACAATGGTGTTGGCCTTTAACTTTCCTTGGGCTTTAAAGCCTTTTGCCAAAATCGCCATAATTACATCGCCATCAATTTCATTACCTGCAGCATCAATAGCTAAACAACGGTCGGCATCGCCATCGTGGGCAATGCCCACATCAGCGCCATTCTTAAGTACAGCATTTCGCAAATAATCTAAATGAGTTGAACCAACCCCATCATTGATGTTCCAACCATCAGGAGTATTTGCAATTGCAATAACTTCAGCGCCCGCCCGAGAAAGTGCAACCGGTGCGGTAAAGGAAGAAGCGCCATTTGCACAATCAACGACTACTTTTAAACCTTTTAATGAAACATCGATGGTTGAAAGTAAATGTTCGATGTAGTTATTAACTAACTGATCATCATTAATTACGCGACCAACAGCGGCGCCGGTTGGGCGTTGCCATGGTTCGCCAATTCGAGCTTCAACTAGCGCTTC
>JAPLAW010000063.1 GCA_026393075.1 Actinomycetota bacterium
GTTTGTAATTCAACGTTCTTATCAGCGTCTAAATTTGGAACACTTGCCATCAACGCTTTGGTATACGGGTGTCTAGGATCGCGAAGGACTTGATCAACCGCACCGTATTCAACAACGCGACCTAGGTACATAACAGCCACATGGTCTGCGACTTCTGAGACCAAGGCCATGTTGTGAGTAATAAGTATGAAAGTTTTACCTGCACTCTTTTGCAGATCTTTTAGTAGAGTCATAATCTGCGCCTGAATTGTTACATCGAGAGCGGTTGTTGGCTCATCGGCAATTACTAAGTCAGGTTCGCAGATAGTGGCAATAGCGATCATTACGCGCTGACGCATGCCCCCCGAAAACTCATGCGGGTAAGCCTCATAGCGACGTTCTGGATCAGGAATACCAAGCTTTCGAAATAGCTCAATTACTCGAGTGCGAGCCTCGTCTTTAGAAATAGGAAAGTGCTGCAAAAGACTTTCGGCTACTTGACGCCCAACTTTGTGGGCTGGATTTAGCGAAGAGAGCGTGTCCTGGAAAATCATGCCTATTTTCGCACCACGGATATCACGCATCTGTTTTCCAAATTTTTCCAGCTTATTTAGTTCTACAACTTTAGCCCCTTGGGAAAAGAGAATGTCGCCACTGCTAACTTCGCCATTATCTGGCAGAAGTTGCACGATTGCCTGTGCGGTTACAGATTTTCCGCAGCCAGATTCGCCAACTACACAAAGGAAAGATCCACGCGGGATACTTAGGGAAACATCACGCAAGATATGCAAGGTGTCATCTTCAACCTTGAATTTAACATTCACGCTCTTGAGATCTAGAATTAAATCATTATTAGTCGATTGGCTCACTTTTTGCTCCCCAAACGACCAACTAACGCTACTTTCCACTTACTTTTTGCAATTAAAGATTTATGTCGAGGATCTAAAACATCACGTAGTCCATCGCCAACAAAGTTAACGCCTAGAACAAAGATAGCAATCGACATTGCGGGGAATACCCATAGCCACCAATATTCATCTACGACCACAGGATTTTGTGCGGCCGTTAGCAAGTTACCCCAAGTTGGCGTAGTCACAGGAACACCAAGTCCTAAGAACGAAAGTCCTGCTTCGGCAATGATAAAAATTGCGATATTAATCGTAAATGCAACAACAATTGGGCTCAGTGTGTTTGGCAGAATATGCCTAAAGATAATTCGAGGTTTTGAGAAACCAAATGCCCGATCTGCTTCAACGAATGCTTCTTCGCGAAGGGAGAAGAATTCTCCTCGAACCAATCGAAAAGTCGTCATCCAGCCAGTTAAAGCAAAGACAATAATTACGTTATTGATTCCTTGACCTAAGAGCGAAACGAAAATAAGCACTAAAATCAGCTGTGGGAAGGTCATAACAAGCTCTGACAGCCGCATTACAACTGCATCTATCTTGCCGCCTAAATATCCAGCGGTTGCACCCAAAATAGTCCCGATTAAATTTGCAAAGAAAGAAGCGAGCACGCCAATATAAATTGATTGTCTTCCGCCCGATAGAACACGGCTTAACATATCTCGACCTAATTGATCAGTACCCATTAGGTGATCTAAACTGGGGCCTAGGCGCCCATTAATTGGATCTATGTATTCTGGTGCCGCGCCAGAAATTTGAACTGCAAATACTGCGCTAAGAATCATTGCGGAAATAATGGTCAAACCAATTACAGCTGAAGGATTATGTAAGAAATTACTCATGAAAATCCTCGCAGTTGATTGATGCTCTAGTTTCTTTTTTTGCATCAGTTGCCTCCCCTCAATCTAACTCGAGGGTCAAGTATTGATTTAACAATATCTACCAAGAAACTTGCGATTAAAATAACCATCGCGATCAGCATGCTGACAACCATAATCACTGGATAATCAGATGCAGTAACCGCTGCAATGATTGTGGTTCCTACCCCCGGCCATTGAAAAACAGCCTCGACGAGAATTGACCCACCAACAAGCAGTGGAAGTCTAAAGGCCAACAACACCATTACTGGACCTAGTGAATTTCTAAAAACATGGCTATAAAGAACGCGCCATTCGGGTACCCCTTTACTGCGCGCAGTTTTTACGAAATCTTTATTTAGAGTATCAAGTACTGAATTCCGGGTATAGCGAATAAGAACCGCGAGCATCGCAATCGTTAAAGTTGCTACAGGCAAAATCAAATTAGGTAACCGATCCCAAAGCGTTACTTGGCCAGGAGCTACTCGGTTACCAGTCGGGAGCCACGAAACTCGGTATGCAAATATGTTTAATAAGGCCAGTCCAATAAAGAAGTCGGGCATAGCAATTCCGACTACTGCGAGTATGCGAGATAACTTATCTGCAATTCCACCTTTATTGGCACCCGCAAATAAGCCAAGAGTTAAGGCCAACAAAGTGGATAAAATCAAGGCAGAAAGCACTAATTCTAGAGTCGCTGGCATGCGTAGCGCCAGAATTTCAGAGATTTTTTGGCCACTTTGCAGGCTGTACCCAAATTCACCAGTTGCTATATTTTTTAACCAATGGAAATACTGCAAGATGATGTGATCATTTAACCCAAGCTCTTGGCGAAGTTGATTTAGATTCGCTGAATCGGCTGCCTGATCAGGCGGAACCATTGCATTAATTGGATCAATCGGAGAAAGACGCGATGCGAAAAAAATCAATGCGCTGATAGTGAGCGCCATTGGCACGAAAATCGCTATTCGCCGGATTAGAAACGAAACCAAGAAATTACCATCTCTCTAAAATCAAATAAAAATAAGCTGCGGTACTGACCCAGAATACTCTCGCACCTGGGTCAGTACCGCCTTTACTTAATTAGTTAGCAGACCATCCAGTTATGTTGTTTTGATAAACATAAAGTGGGTTGCCCCACTTAGTTGGTGTGCCGCTTATGTTCTTCGAAATAAATACAACCTGCTTCAAGAAATGCATTGGCAGTTTGTATAGGTTTTGCTGCTCAAGTTTTTGAAGACTAGTCAAAATCTTGCCAGTTTCGCGAAGTGTTGTCGCTTGAATCAATTGTGAGTTAAGTGCTGTAAATCCAGGTTGATCACCAATGGACTTTCCAAATGTTGCTGGGTTGCTGTATTCCGCAAACCACTCACCGACGTTGAATGCACTGAGACCCTTAAGGGCAAGTTCGTAATTACGATTTGTCCAAAGCTCTGTAGTCGCATCTCCTTGGAATGGGAGGAATTCAACCTTCATTCCAATTTCTGTTAACTGCTGCGCTACTGCAGTTAAGAGAATCATTACTGCAGGTTGGGTTTGATTGTATGTACGTAGGCGAATTGTCTTTGAGAAGTCGAAGTTGGCTTCCTTTAGAAGAGCAGTCGCTTTTGCTTTATCAAACTTGTAAGCAGGAATTGATGAATCGTGGAAAGCCATACCTGAAGCCACACCACTGTTAATTACCTTGCCCTGCTGCCCATAAATCGCTGGAACTAATTTATTCCAGTCGATTGCGTACTTAAGGGCTTCACGAGATTTTACGTTACTGAATGGACCAGTTGGGTTGATAACTAAATAGCGATAGAAGAGCACATCTAGTGGAGCTGACTTAAAGGTGCTGACTGAACTCATTGCACGAATTGTGTCAGGGTCGTTAGTTGTGAAGTAATCCAACTTTCCTGACTTTGCATCTGCTACAAGGTTTGAAGAAACAATTATGTTTATTTCTTTGATGATTGGCTTTGTACCTTCGTACTTGTCATTTGGTACAAGTGTAATGAAGTTGCCTTGGCTAAATGTTCCAACCTTATAAGGACCACAAACAACTGGATTCCTGAAATAATTATTTGTATCTAATTTTAGAATATCCTCGCCAGCTAATACATGCTTCGGCAAGATCATGAACTGTGCCAGAACCGGTACAAATGTGTTAACCGGAGCCTTAAGAGAAAAAATAATATCATTACCCTTAGTTGTAATTCCGCTCATGTTTGTGGTGTTAGTTCCAAGAACTGCTTCACTGCCAACAATCTGCTTAAATGCATTGACAAAAATCGCATTGGACTTAGAAACACGAAGTAAATTGTTTATCGACCAGACAACATCGTCAACAGATACATCTTTTCCGTCAGACCACTTAATGCCTGAATTAAGTGTCACGGTAAGAGTCTTGCCATCTTTGCTGAACTTGTAACCTGAAGCTAAGTCAGGTTTTACAGAAACTAAATCGGCATTTGCCTTAAACAAGGCACGGAACATTGCATGGTGAGAAATTGATCCGGATGCGAACCAAGGAGTAGAAATAGTGTTAACGCCACCGCCGCCGGCAGTTACTTCTGCCACGGTGATCGAATTATTTGTTGCTGCTTGTGTTGGCGCGGCAAGCACTGAGACTGCAAGTGCAGCTGCTAAACCTATGGCGCCAAATGATTTATGAAACTTTCTCACAAAAACCCTCCCACTTTAAAACACTCCAGGGGCGTCCTGAGGTGTTAAATCTTTTCTGGGATACCTCCAGCGGCAAGCATCTTGCTGCTAAAGACATCCCATGTTTGTGTTGACTTAAATCTATCTTTCCCTTAAATTAAGGTCAAGCGTATCTAGATAACGATTAGATCACTTTCAAAAAGTGATTTAGCGAGGAAAAGTAGCTCGCAATCTACTGAAAGGTGGGATGACTTTGCTAAATAAGCACAGCGGGCAAGTGCCCACAAAAATAAGGGAATCCCGCACAGACGGGGCAGTTCACTCCCTTCGGGACTGGATTTTTGCTCGCGGTCTACGTACCGGCGACTTGCTCCCTTCTGAATCTGAATTATGTGCGGAGCTAAATGTTGGACGAAACTCCCTGCGCGAAGCTGTGCGAACTTTGCGCGCAACTGGCGTCCTCGAAGTAAAGCAAGGCGCCGGCACATATGTCGGAATTCTCTCTCTTAAATCTATGTCCGATGAATTGATCTTCCATAGTCGTCTGGCTGTTGATGACCAAGCGTCTTACTTAAGATATTTAGCTGAGGTGCGCGAATCTTTGGAGCAGGGGTTAATCACAAATTTAATTACTGAGGGATTGAAACCAGACTTCGAAGTTCTAGAGAAAATATTAGAACAAATGGACGAAGAAGCGAAGTCAGGATTTGTCACCTCTGCTACTGACAGAAAGTTTCACGAAGAGCTGCTTGCACCTTTGAACAATCCTATTTCTATATTACTTTTGCAAGTCTTTTGGCGGATTTTCGACGAACTTTTAGATTCACGATACGACCCAGTGGCAGCAGGCAAAACTGCAGATCGTCACCACGCTATTTTGTTAGCAATTAAGTCAGCGGATCCCAGAGGTGCCCGTATTGCAGTCAACAGTCACTTTGATGGACTTAGAAATCGAATTGGAAGCAGAGACTTTAAGATCGACTAATTTTAAGCTTTGCTATTTATGCTTTTGATAAATCGTTTGGTACTCAACCATGGATCAGTGATTGCAGACCCAACACATACCGACCAAGCACCCGCATCAAATGCTTGGCTTACGAGCTCCGGTGAATTAAATCTGCCTTCAGCTATTACAGGCACAGCGCAATTAGTTGTGCACGACTTAACTAAATCAAGATCTGGAAGTTCTGGTACTGGCCCATTTGTGTAACCTGAAAGCGTTGTAAAAACCGCTACAGCTCCACTCTTTTCAGCTGCAATTGCTGATTCAAGATCATCAATATCTGCAATTACTACTGCCCCAACGGCTTTAGCTTGCGCAACGAAATCATTTCCGAGAGTGCCATCAGCTCTCTTGCGCAGAGTTGCATCTACTGCAATTAAATCCACGCCGACTTCAAGGAGTTGGTAAACGTGCTCCAATAACGGAGTGATCACGACCGGAGTGTTTTCGCTCTTTAATTTAATAAGCCCAACTATTGGAATTGAAACAGCTTTTTTGATTTCTGAAATATCTCGCAAACCTTCAGCTCTAATTGCAACGGCGCCACCGGCTTCAGCAGCTTCTGCCATGTATGACATCAAACCGCGATTCGCTAACGGGCTACCAGGTGCGGCTTGGCAAGAGACAATCAATCCATTGCGTAAGCGATCTAAGGCTGCACCAGTCAAGGTTTGGCTCCTTCTTTCGACACAATTAGTTTTTAAGTTCTCAGGTGAACCATTCTAATCAGTAATGTTTTGAATCTTAAGCGCGGAAACGACGAAATTTGAAATACTGAAGAGAGATTAGCCGCTCAATCGTTAGATAGAAGTCGACTCTCTAGCTCAAGAATCGAATCCCAAATAGCGCCTGAAATTACTACTCCATCTGCATTTTTAACTCTCTCTTGATCTTCAACCTCGCCGGGCAAAAGAATTGGTTTATCAGGATCAGCTGATGGTGCATTTTTGATTACACCAGTGGCTTGATTTACATCCTGCAAAAATTGATCTGAGCCAAAAAAGAATTCTGGGTCCATGGCAATCAAAATCGTGCCGTTACCGTTACCGTAAGATTTATTCATTGAAGGATAAGCTCCTGAGAGCGCGCCGCCAAGTAATTCAATTAAAAGATTTAGGCAATAACCTTTGTGGCCGCCGAAAGGTAAAATTGCGCCACCTGCGTAAAAATCTGCTGGGTTTGTTGTTGGGCTGCCATCTGCTTTAACAATTTGACCTTCTGGAACTTTAAGACCATTTACATTCGCTGCTCGAATCTTGCCTTCGGCAGAACTAGCTGTAGCAAAATCAATAACGATGTTCTCGCCTTCGGTAGGAATTCCAGCTGCGAAGGGGTTGGTCCCGAATAGTCTTGTTTTGCCTCCATGTGCTGCCACATTAGGCCCACCGTTACACCACATGATTGAAACTAGTGACTTCTGAGAAAGCATCTCTACATACTCACCTAAGCGACCAATGTGATTACAAGACTTTATGGAAACCGTTGCTATCCCGAATTTATGTGCATTCTCTGCCACTAAATCAACTGCTCGCTTGCAAGCAATCTGTCCCCAGCCCCATTGACCATCTAGTGTTACAACGGCGCCACGCTCAGAAATTATCTTTGGTTGAGCAGTAGGAATTACCTGACCACTTTCAACTGCGTTGGCATATTCAACTAGTCGCAATATTCCATGAGATGAGTGACCAGCCGTTTGAGAATCAACAAGTGATTCAGCAACTGACAGAGCATCTTCTTTGGAAGAGCCCACTAGCTCCAAAATTCTTGCAGACTTTTCCAGCATAAGCGCATATTTTATTTTCGCTGTCTGCATGAAGGTTTATGTGCCTTTCATCTTTTAAGATTGTGGGTCTGATGCAATTCTTGAAGATTAACTCAGTGCCTGTATCAGCGCAATCATTCTGCAATTTTTATTGATTCGGCGCCTGGGCAATGTTAATCTCAATCATGGCTAGGAGTGCTCGGTGAGTGTGATTCGATTTGGCATTGTTGGCTCTGGTTACATGGGCAAGACACATGCTGAAGCTGTTCATCGACTACCTAACGCTGAATTAATCGCTGTAGCAGGCGGTACTAGAGCGCCAGACTTGGCAAAGCAATACGAAGTTGATTTCGAAACAGACATTGACGCTCTTTTACGTCGAAAAGATATTGATGCAATCGTAATTACAACACCACATCACTTGCACTATGAGCAAACTTTGGTTGCTTTGCAAGAGAAGAAGCATGTTTTGGTAGAGAAGCCACTCGCAACTTCTGTGGATGATTGTCATCAAATAATCAATCTGGCAGCACAAAATGAATTGATCCTGGGTGTCGGATATCACCAGCGGTTTCGAGTCAATAATTACACCGCGCGCACGCTAATTAAAGAAGGCGCAGTTGGAGATGTAGTTTCAATTCAAGTATCTATGCCAACCTATGCCGGAGCAATGCAAAAAGGTGGTATCGGTAGTGATTATGGTTGGTGGAATAATCCAGCGTCTCTAGGCCACATTATGAATAGCGCTCCTCACACTATTGATTTATTACGATGGTTTATGGATGAAGAAGTTATAACTGTTTCTGCATTCTCGCGAACATTTCTTCCTGGTGTGCCAGTAGAAGATACAACTATGGCCAATATCGAATTTTCAAATGGTTCTGTCTGTTCTCTGTTTTCTAGTAGAGCGCTTCCTGCTCCAGCATTTATCGGTGAGGAATACCGTTTCAGAATTATGGGAACAACCGGGCTGATGGATCTTGACCCTTATGGAGAATTAAAGATTTCAGATGAAAATGGTTGGCGCGTTGTTTCGCAGCAGCCAGCTGTTGGTCACCAAGGCGCAAACTCGGCATATAGCGACGTGAGAATGCAGGCATACTGCGATCAAATTTCTTCTTTCATTGATCTAATCGAAGGTAGGCCAGGAGATATTGGTGTTGGTAAAGACGGAATAGCTGCAGTTCAGGCTTGTCTCGCGATGTTGGAATCATCGGCTGAAAGAAAATGGATTTCACTTACCAGTTGACGTTGAAACTAAGAGCGGAGATGTCCACGCCACAAAATAAGCATAAGTTGTGGTTGGTTCCGCGTTAAGTTGAAACTAAGAGCGGAGACGAGGAGATTTGAACTCCTGAAGGCGATTAAACCTTACCTCGTTAGCAGTGAGGCGCACTCGACCGGGCTATGCGACGTCTCCAAGTACGGGGGTAAGTCTACAGGCTGATTCAAGCCACTTTCTACGCTTACCGAATCGAAACCGCCTTGTTACGCTGACCCAATGAGCGAAGAGACTACTAAGAAGCGTCCGCACGATGTACCAACTCCAGCTGCATTTGCTGAGTTAATGAAGAGCGGGTGGATACCAACTCCGCTGGCAGGTTTAAAACCAACACCACCGCTTAAGTATTGTGTTTCTCGTCGTGAAGCTTTATCAAAAGCATTCCCTGGTGTGCGCTTAGTTATTCCAGCTGGAAATTACAAAGTTCGCAGCAACGATAGTGACTACGCCTATCGACCACATACCGCGTTCGCCTATTACACCGGTGTTCAAGGTGTTGAAGCAACAGCTGATTCAGTTTTAGTTATGCAACCAAATGGTTCTGGCCATGATGTATTTCTTTATATTCATCCACGTAGTACTCGCGATACTGATGCATTCTTTCGCGATGCTAAGTACGGCGAACTTTGGGTCGGTCGTCGCTTCACTTTAGAAGAAGCAAAAGATCGCTACCAAATTGAAACTCGCAAAGTAAATGATTTAAAAGATTTACTTTCTGACGGCACTACAACAATTGCAATTCATGAGCAAGATGCTGAAATTGATAATTTAGTTACTAAACATGATCGCGATGCCGAACTGCTAACTTTTGTTTCAGAAGCTCGTTTGATCAAAGATCAGTATGAGATTGATGAGATGCAAGCGGCTTGTGATGCTAGTGAATTAGGTTTTCAAGAGATTGTAAAAGCAATGCCGGCTGCGGTCGCACATAACCGTGGTGAACGTGTTATTGAAGCAGCTTTCTTTACAAAAGCTCGCACCGAAGGAAACGACATTGGATACACGACTATTGCAGCCGGTGGCGCTCATGCATGCGTGCTGCACTGGATTCGTAACGATGGAAAAGTAAATAACGGCGAACTAGTACTAGTCGATGCTGGTGTTGAAATGGATTCTTTCTACACCGCGGATATCACGCGCACGCTGCCAGTTAACGGCAAGTTCTCACCGGCACAACGTGCCCTATATATGTTGGTTTATGAAGCGCAATTGGCGGGTTTTGCAGCTGTTAAACCAGGGGCCACATTCCGCTCTATTAACATTGCAGCGCAGCGTGTACTAGCGCAAGGTTTATTCGATATGGGCGTCTTGCCTTGTAGCGTTGAAGAATCAATGACTCCAGATATGGGCTTACATCGTCGCTGGACTTTGCATGGTGTTTCACACATGCTCGGAATGGATGTTCATGATTGCCAACATGCTCGTCAAGAGGCTTATCTAGATGGCGTTCTTGCTGAAGGAATGGTTCTGACTGTTGAACCAGGTCTTTATATTCAACCTGATGACGAATTATTCCCAGCCGAATATCGCGGTATTGGAATTCGCATCGAAGATGATGTCGTAGTTACCAAAGATGGTTGCCGCAACTTAAGTGATGCGCTGCCTCGTCACCCAGATGAAGTTGAAGCCTGGATGGCTAAGTACTCGCAATAACTTAAGCGAGGTTTAAACCAAGCCATGCTGCAAGTAGCCCAAAACCTAAAGACACTCCCAAATTAATAAGGGCTTCGCTTTTGCGCTTGAGTTCAAAAGCTAGGTAGATGTCAAGCATAAAAGTTGACCAGGTTGTGAAAGCGCCGGCAAAACCAATAGCGATCAGGTCATGAGTGTGTTCGGTGCTGTTGAAAGTAACTCCTAATAAAAATGAACCAAGTACATTTACTAGGAATATTCCATACGGCCTGTTTGTGAATCGATGAATGTATTGATCAATGGCAAAGCGAGCAGGTGCACCTAAAGCTGCACCGAGAATTACATAAAGCGTTCTCATGAGCGAACCGGAATTACTTTGCGAGCTAACGGCAGCACGATTGCCACAATTACCAGACTTAAAATTACATTTTCAGCCAGGAATAAAAAGCCACCATCTTTAGGCTCAAGAGACTCAGCAGTTACTGCTGAAAAAGTAGTTAATCCAGCGCAAAAACCAGGCAAAAGTAGATGCCGTAGTTCGGTTATTCCGCGACGTTCCATTAGTACTAATAAGACAGCAGCCAGGGCTACTCCAATTAAATTTGCAGTAAGTGTCCCAGTTCGATCATTTTCAATAACCAACCCAAGCGCAAAGCGCACCAAAGTTCCCGCAATGCCTCCGATCGAGACAAGCAGTAATGATTTCAGTTCGAAATCGCTTTCTTGGAAATTCCACCAAGGACTCGAGTTATCACGCTAATAACCAGTGATGCAAGGACTGCTGGCCAGAAACCATCAACATCTAACTTATCGCTCCACTCTGCAGTGAGTAATAACATCGAAGCATTAACAACAATTAGAAATAAACCGAAAGTTAAAATAACGGCAGGCAGTGTTAAGAGTTTAACTAAGCCACCAAGAATTGAATTAATTAATCCGAATAAAAGTGCGACCCAAAGGTAGGTGGTGAAACCACCGAGAACATCAATGCCTGGAATTAACGCAGTTGCTACCCAGAAAGAAGCAGCAAGTGCGCCCCACCGGATAAGCAAGTTCATTAGTTGCGCTTATCTCGCTTTAGTAGACCAGCGAACATGCGTGCTGGATCGTACTTAATATCTACAACGCGTTCCTTCATGGGAATAATTGCATTATCAGTGATCTTGATGTGCTCTGGGCAAACTTCAGTACAGCACTTTGTAATGTTGCACATTCCAAGTCCGTGTTCTTCTTGCGCAGTGCGCTTGCGATTCTTCAACATATCTAGTGGGTGCATATCTAATTCAGCAATACGAATAAAGAAGCGAGGTCCAGCGAAGGACTTCTTATTCTCTTCGTGATCGCGAATTACGTGGCAAGTATCTTGGCAAAGGAAACATTCGATGCACTTACGGAACTCTTGTGAACGCTCAACATCGATTTGTTCCATGCGGGCATCACCTGGCGCAAGCTCTTTAGGGTGCTCATAAGCCGGGATTTCCATGGCTTTGCGGTAGTTAAATGACACATCGGTTACGAGGTCTTTAATTACTGGGAAGGCACGAAGTGGCGTAACGGTAATGGTTTCGTCATCACCATAT
>JAPLAW010000036.1 GCA_026393075.1 Actinomycetota bacterium
TAGGAATACAGCCAATCAATTGATTCTTGTTGTTCAGCTTTTGACTTATTTTGATCAACTGCGTCCTTATATTTCAAAAGCGATAGCGCGCCACCTGGATCTTGCACCGCCCAATTAAAACCAGCTTTGGGAGCTAACTTCTTGATTCCATAACCAGTTGTGCCGAGTGCTACTTGTTTTGAATAATCAAGCAGATCAACAAAGTAATCACCGGTGAAATCATCAACTTCTTCTAGAGTTGGCACGCCAGCTTTGCCTTCATGATTTCGAGCAAAGTTTCGCCACCAGGTTTTTTCGTGGCTGCTGTAGTGGAAGATGCCAATAGATTTTCCGGCAGCTTCGGCTTGCGCCACGTGTTCTTTTAAGAAGTTCCACATCTTTAGCAGTAATTGATATTCGCCATCTTCGGTATTTGAGTAATCTGCGAATGAATCAAATTTCGCACTATGCCAATCCTTATTCAAGGTGCGGTCATGGATTCCAAAACCGTATAAATAGACCCGATCTTTGCCTTCAATCTCACTTAGCCCGTTATCTTGAAAAGCAGAAAGGCTATTTTCTAGGTCAATATCGATTTCAAGATCAAATTCGGGAATCAAGAAATCTTTATCGGGGTCAAGCAATATCGCCTTATCTAGCACCTTTGCTTGTGCTTGCACCTGGTGCTTTTCAGCAGGTTTTGGCAGCCCAGCTACTGCTGCTAAGTCACGGATACTTGTTATATCTGGGAAATATTTAGCTTGCACATTCTTGGTTACTCCAGCTAGAAGAGTTACGTGACCGGCACCGCCATCGTGGTTTTTAAGTTCGCGCTCACAAATAATCTGGAAAGTACATGCACCACAACCAAATTTGGCATCGCTTTCCAGCGCTGAATATGCAGGAGGTGGCAGCGAGGGATTTTTCTGTCGCGCTTGCGCAGCTGACACAATTTTTTTAGCAACATCGAATTTAAATAAGTAATCAGTGCCAGCATCTCCTGCTTTTCCACCAAGACCAAGTGCGGTCTCAGAAAGTTTTGTCCAAGCAATTGTTTCGATATCGCGACCAACTACTCCGATAAAACCTTCATCGGTTGCCAGCCCCAAAGTACGTACGTGCTCGTGATAGTGCGCAAGCTGGGCGGCATCATCTAGATCTAACCGCGCAATTATTTCGACGCCATCGGTTGGCAATAGCGAATCCCAATTGGCTAAATAAAGTTTGCTGGATTTATTCTCATTGATTGGATCATGGCTCTTAATATCAACGGGTGCCCAACGAGGTTTTCAATCAGTTCCTAAACCAACCCGAATTAGTAAATCTGGACGACTTACACGGTCTGGATCACTTGCAGTTTCACGCCCTGTGAGTTCAGCAATTTTTTCTTCACAAACCGAACTTATCCAGGCACCGATAATGATTTGTGCAGTGGAATTAATTAACGCTTCGGCAGTGGTTAGCTCTTTTTCAATCTCACCTTGATCTTTGTTAATGACCAAAATATCAAGTTTCTTAGTCATTAGATTCTCGATAGTGCGGGCTTCGTGAAGATCACCCTGGCGCTTAAGTTCGCTCATCATTTCGGATTCAGGCGCGCGCTCACTTAAATCAAAGCAGGCAGGCGCGAACGATTTATGCAGGAACTCATGGCACTGCAAAGCGGCGCGGGCATCTAATCTCATTGTTCAGATCCTATGGGCGGCTGCTGACAAAAGGCTTTAATGTCGCAGGACCGTGCGATAAACGCTCAATGGGTCAGCATTTGTAGTATTAATTACCGCCTCTAGATTTGCAATCGAATCTCGATGTGAGATCAATTCACCAACCGGAATCGCGCCACTTGCGACTAGCTCGATCGCCTTTTCATAGCGCCGGGCACCGCCACTAATTCCAATCAAAGTTTGGTCACTTAGAACAGCCTTGGCAAATGTAAGCGGTAGATCTGCAGCACCCACGGCAACTATTACTCCCCCGATGCCAACCCAATCCATCGCTAATTGCGCGCCAGATTTAGATGATGAAGTTTCAATCGCAACTGCTCGTTCGCCAGATTTCGCATGAGGTTTTAATTCAGTTGGATCAATTGCCGTAATTCCCCACGCCTTAGCTTTATCGCGTCGTGCCGAAAGTGGCTCTACTAATTGCACAGTAAAACCATTGAGCTGTAAAAGTTTGGCAGCCACAATTCCGATTGGCCCACCGCCAACGACAATTAGTGGCGCAGCCGATGTAACAACTTGCAATAGACGTTCAACTGTATGTAAGCCGACAGTAATTGGTTCAAGCACTGTTCCTGCTTCATCGCTTACTGAATCAGGCAAAGCGTGCAGATTTTCTCTTGGCAAAGTTAGATAAGAAGCAAAAGTTCCAGGCGCAGTTAATCCTAAGAATTTATATTCACTACAAGCACTTGGTCGCCTGGCTAAACAAAGTTCGCAAGTGCGACAACTAATGGCTGGATCAATAGCAACTCGTTCTCCCGTAGAAACTATTTCACCAACTGCATCGTGGCCTAACACCACTGGCATGAATCCCCAGTCAGCTTGATAGAGATGTAGATCTGTTCCGCAAACTCCAGCAGATATGATTTTTACTAACTCTTCGCCAGGTTGTGCAGTTGGAACTTCTGCTTGAGTAACGCTGATCTGACCCAACTTGAAAAGCGTTGGGATTGTTCCACCAGCGATAACAGTCATAGCCTTGATTTTATTAGGTAATTGACCCACATGGCTATGAGGTTTACTCTTGAAAATATTCTAACTAAGGGGCAAAGATGATTGAGATCGGCGTTGTTAATGAACCATCGGCAGGATTTACCGCCCCTAATGCCAAACGCTTAGAAGATATGGGATTTGATTACTTATTAACTCCTGATACCCAGAACTTGTCGGCAGATCCTTATGGGCAACTTTCACTTGCTGCTGCGGCAACTAAAACAATTAGATTAGGTACTGGCGTTACTAACCCAATTACTCGAGATGTCGCAGTAACCGCTAGCGCGCTAGCTACTTTGCAGATTGAATCGAATGGCCGCGCAGTATGCGGAATCGGACGCGGTGATTCTTCTGCCGCCCACATTGGCAAGAAACAAGCAACAGGTGAACAACTTGCTTTCTATGCGAATTCAATTCGCACCTATATTGCGGGCGGCACCGTAGATCGCGACGGCACGCAATCTGCAATGCGTTGGATCAAACCCGGTGATGTTCCACCAGTGCCAATTGATATTGCGTGCACTGGGCCAAAGACTATTGAGCTTGCCGCCGATGTTGCAGATCGGGTTTCCTTCGCTGTCGGCAGCGCACCAGAACGCTTGCAATGGGCCATGGATATTTTCAATGCTCGTATGGCAGTTAACGGCCGCGATCGCAGCTCAGTAAATGTCGGTGCATATATAAATTTAGTTTGTGATCCAGATGAACAACGCGCAGTTAATCTAGCCCGCATGGTTACCGGCATGGTTTCGCACTTTGCCGGCATGAAAGCATCGCCAACTGAGCACTTGCCTGAGCAAATCAAAGGTATTGCCGAGAAAATGAAATCTGATTACGACATGAAACACCATGCCCAAGATGCTGGTTCGCACTTAAACATGATTGATGACGAATTTGTCCGCTGGATGGCAATCTGTGGTCCAGTTGATTTATGCGTTGAAAAGCTCAGCAAGTTAATTGATATGGGCCTAGAGCACGTGTATCTGCTTGGCGGTTCACCTTATGCCGAGCCTCATGGCAAGCGAATCACAGGCGTTGTTGATATGTCTGAACTATTTGCAGCAGAGGCTATGCCTCAAATTCGAAAGGCATATGCAAACGTTTAATTCTTTGAAATAAAAAGCGGGAGTGACCAATCGGCCACTCCCGCTTTTCTATTCTTTATTTTTTATTTCGCGTTATTTGTGCACCAATTTGCCCAAGTTAGATCAGCGCCATCAGCGCCCTTGCCCTTGAGTTGGCTGTTGAAGAACGCAGACCATGAAGTCTGGTTCTTCCAGAGTGGAATGAAGCGATCCGCTGAAGCCCCAGGTGCTACTGGCGCAGTTGCAGGTGCATATTGATACTGAGCATCTTTAGCAATTACTGCATCACGCAACCATGGCTCAACTTTGCTCCAAGTTGAAAGTGTCCATGCGCGCGCGTGATAGATCGCGTGAATTCCAGTTGCTGCTTCACTCAAGCAAGTAAATGGCGGCATCGGTGATACCCGGGCCCAGGAGTTATAGAAAGGTGCTGGGCCTGACGGAATTCGTGCTTCGCCAGCTGCGTTCTTAGGCAACATCCGCATCTGTCCTGGCTTGGTAATCCAGAAATCAAATGCTTCGATACCTGTGTAGCGAGCTGTTGTGCCAGTGAACTTATCTGATGCACGTGATGTGTAACCAGTTGCGAATCCAAATGGATCTTTGATTCCGTAACGGCCGTCATCATCTAATCCATAGTTCAATGGGATATCTGAAATGAATACCTTGGTGCCATCACCCAGAGTTAGTGGAGCTCCAACAGCACCTTCAACTTGGAAAGCGGTTCCTATTGCGGCTGGAACCCCATATAGAACGCCACTCTTTACCCGGTAAACGCTATTAACAGTGTCATTAAGAATTGGAACTACCGGATAACTCTTTCCATCGTAGGCATTTTTCCAAGTTGTCAAAACCTTAGTTGCATCCGATGGGTCTGTGTAAAAGAGAATTTCACGAGTAACTAAATAAATGTATTCGCCATTACGTACTAACTTACGAACGTTGTAGCCTTCAAGGTTCCAAAGTTTTGCACCTTGGCGCAAACCTGGAGCAACTGGGCCACCACCAGGAACTTGTGCATAAACAGTTCCACTAATGCGGAAATACATTTCTTTACCATCTGGGCGACCGGCATATTGCAGAGCTAGTTTTTGATCATCACTCTTAATTGTTAAATAAAGTGCACCAACAGTGCCATCATCAGCACTTGCTTGCGCAGGGATTGAAATAAGACCAGCTACGAGAGCTGCGCTTAATCCAACAATTTTGAACTTCTTCATTTCTCAACTCCTCCTCAAGAGAACGTTCAAAGAACGTTTTATCTTAGGAAACTCTTAGAAGTCACTGAATACAACAACTTAGGGAGATAAAATTAGGTCACGCTCAATTCTGTTCCGCAGCGTGAAAAAACTCAGCAAATTAAGGGGTGACCCTCAGGCTTTGGCTGGAACCCCAAAGTGATAGCCAGTTGCTTCATTTAAATGAAGTTCGCGAATCTTTAAATCGCCAGCCATTTGTGTGATCGCAGCGTTAGATTTCTTAAGTACAAATGCCCGATTCTCATCGGCGCCCATCTCCATCTCCATCGCAGCAGAGTGATTACGGGCAATTATGCGTTCATTAAGCGGCTTCTGAATTCGCTGGAACTCAGATAGAGCTAACTTCACTGCCTCTGGATTACTAATATCTTCAGGAGACGGAATCAAAGGCAGCAATGTTTTTAGGCTGGCAATGCCCATATTTAACCCTTGACCGCGTGCCGGGTGAATTGCATGTGCAGCATCACCAATTAAAACCACATTACCAATTGCGTATTCGATTGCATGAATCATGCGCACTGGATAAAAACCAGCTAGTTCGAATTCGCTGTCAGCTAACTCAGGTGCGATGCTGCCAATAATCTTTTGACGATCTTCATTAGTTGATTTCTTCCACCAAGGAATACCCTCATCTGCAACTGGCATAGTTACTTTGATTCTGCCATCCATGCGTTGCTGAATTACTAATTGGCCATTATCGCCGGCATATCTAAAGAAATAATTATCTGGCAAAAGTGATTCTGGGCGTTCTGTGAAGAAGGCCACCATCGGATGTGTATATGGATGTTCAAAACATGGCACTCGTAGCTTTTCGCGAACTGTTGATGATGCACCATCACAAGCGATAACCATGTGCGCGCTAATTTGGACTTCATCGCCTTCGCGATTCGTGGCCAATACATTTTTCACATTTCCATCGGCAACTTCAAGATCTTTAACTGAATAAGGTTGTAAAAGAACAAAACCTGGATCAGTTTTTGCAAAGTTCATAAATGTTGGCGTGATTAATTCGTGGTTCATCACTAAGAAGTATGGGTAAGGGATACCCATTTCGGTGTATTCAGCTGAGAGCAAAGTTTCACCATCGGAAGATCTAAATTGATGGCCAATTCGCTTAGTAGCACCTGCTGCAAAGAAATGTTCGAGAACGCCCCACTCGGCAATAGTTTCAACGTTTACTGGTGAAATGTGATCACCACGTGAAGTATCTAGTGGGCCGCCAGTTCCTTGATCAATGCAGATAACTCGGTGGCCAGAGTTGACCAGGGCTGCACTCATGGCCGAGCCAGAAACACCACCACCGATGATTAAAATATCTGCAAACATTTTCATGTATTTATTTAAGCGGAAAATTTAAGATCGGCAACATTTACGAGGTAGGTTGGCACTCACGCCAGCGTTAGAAATGGAACGCTATCTCTCATTCTTGCCATCTTCGAATCCGCGAAGATACCCACGCCTTTCTGCCATTTCGGCTCCGAGCCCGAACAAATCTTCTTCAGGTGGTCGCACAATAGCCCTAGCTCCATCACCATCTGCAACTGTTACGTATTGCGCTATCCCGCGCACCAAAACTACTGGAATCTGGTCTAACTTTCCTTTTACTAATTCAGCAGCGCTGGCAATTTCATCTGCAACGGCTGCAACTGATTGCTCAAGGGTGCGACCGGCAGCATCTTTTTGGCCGCGATAGTCCAGCAACGTTGTTACGCCGGCAACACCAATTGCGTTATCAGTTAATCCAAGCCGCCAGGCGCGACCCATCGTGTCAGTGATAATCACACCGATTGGTTGCGCCACTTTATGAAATTCAGCGCGTAACTTTCGCGCACTCACATCGCTATCAACTGGCAGTTTAAGAATCATTCCTTTGGGAGCATTAGATGCATCAACACCAGCTGCAGCCATAATCAAACCATGTTTAGTTTCCACAATTTTCGTTGAGCCTCGTTGCGCAATTACGCGAACAGTTTCTTCATCAATGATTGCTTCGCGGGTTTTGCTTGGAACCATCTGGCCTTCAGCTTTACTGACTACTTTGCTTGTTACGACCAAGATGTCATGGGCTTGCAAGCCTGGGCCATCGAGCACTGCTTTGAGAATTAAAGCTGCTAAATCATCGCCTGGATTAATCTCCGGAATGCCGGCAATTGGATGAACGCTAAAGTCTTTTGTCATCGCACCATCGCCATCGCTCGAACCGCAATTTCCTTAGCTGCTAAATCATCGGTCATTAGTAATGGAGCACTCTCGCACTTTATTCCCATATTTGTAATAGCTAAAACTTGATCATCATCACTATCAGCAATTAACCAAGCATCTAATAAATCTCGGTACTGGGCAGCAACACTGGTTGCGCTAGTTTCTAAACCAAGCGCACTTAGGCACTTATCAGCCATTCCAAGTACTGGGTTGCCACCAATGATTGGTGAAACGCCAACGACTGGTGCCTTAGCAGCCATGATGGCTGCGCGGATTCCCGGAATTCTTAGAATCATTCCGATTGAAACAATTGGATTACTGGGCGGCAGAATAATCAGGTCAGCTTGTGCAATTGCATCCAATACCCCTGGTGCTGGCTTAGCTGAGTCTGCGCCAATTAGTTCAAATCCAGTAGCCGGCAGCGCAGCCCGATGCTTAACCCACCACTCTTGAAAATGAATTGGTTCGCCTTCAACTAATTGCACTTGGGTCTGCACAAAATCATTTGTCGCTGGCATTAAATTCAGCCCGATCCCCCACTTGGCGCATTGCAACTTCACAATCTCACTCAGTTCAACGCCGTTATTCAAAAGGTTGGTTCGATAGATGTGGGTGGCATAATCTTTATCGCCCAAGTTAAACCATTGCTCTTCACCTAAATAGTGCGCCAACTGTTGCTGCACCACCCAAGTCTCATCTTTACGACCCCAGCCTCGAACCAAATCTGATTCGCCAGCTAAATTGTAAATAACTGAATCTAAATCAGGACAGATTCGTAAGCCATGCATATTGATATCGTCACCATTATTAATGATTACCGAAATTTCTACGTTATCAATTAACCGTAAACCCTTTAGAAAACGGGCGCCGCCAATTCCGCCAGCTAAGGCAACTACTTTTAACGGCGCACTCACAGGTACGATAATAGAGTGAATAGCGCTAGCAACCCCAATGATTCATGGCAGGTTTTCCTGCCCCTGAAACAGTTTGCTGCAGGTAAGTCACGTTTAAGCACTATTCCTGATGATTTTAGAGTTTCGATAATAAAAGCCATGGCAGTTGACTTAATTGATGTATTGCTACAAGTGCCCCACATCTCGAGCATCACAATTGTCGGCGTAGCTCATCAAGAGTTAAGCAACTCGGCAAATCCACGTTTGAGATCATTTCCAATTTTGCAACCAGTTGATATTAACTCTGATTTGCAGTTGGCAATCGGTGATTCAAAACGAATCGCAATTTTCTTGCCCGATCTACCAAGTGCGAAAGCAGCTGAAATTTCAGAAGCACTTGAATTAGCTAGTACTCACCGAACCTCATTTATTGCCGATCAGAACTCAATCGGAAGTACCGCCTTTTTTAGTACGGTCGGGAAAGTTGCGACTCATTTTGGCGCTAACTCAGCAGCGGCCCATCGCAGCGCTCAGGCCATCGAGCTAATCGACCCAATGTTTAAGGGAATTAAAGCCGACTGCGATGATTGGTCTGATTTATTGGCAATAGAGACCAGCGATTTAGGTCACGCGACGCGAGCATTAATGGAACATCATCTGCAAAATTAGCAACTGCCCTTTAGGATTCTGCACATGACTGAAACTACTGAACTTTATCCAGGCAAAGAACTTAAAGAACTAACTATTGGCATTATCGGCGGTACTGGCGCCCAAGGCACTGGCCTGGGTTACCGATTAGCCAAAGCCGGCTTTAAAGTTATTTTAGGTTCACGCGATGGCGCAAAAGCAGTCACAACTGCCACTTCGCTAAAAAGTGAGTTAGCTGGCAAAGTAGTTATCGATTGTGTTAACCCAATGGGCTTTGATGCCGGTGGTGCATTCCCATTAGCAGTTGAAGAAGGCAGCGCATGTGCGCAAGCACAAGGCATATTGAGTGAAAGTCATGTTGTGACTGCTTTTAACCATGTATCTGCAGTTCTACTTTCAGATCAATCGCTAGCTGAAATTGATATCGACATCATGGTCGTTGGTGACCACAAGCCAGCCACAGATTTAGTGCAGCAGATGGTCGATCAGATCGCTGGAATGCGTGGAATCTATGCGGGCAAAATGCGTAACGCCGGCCAAGTTGAAGCGCTTACTGCAAACCTAATTTCCATGAACCGCCGCTATAAAACTCATGCCGGCGTTCGAGTAATTGGCGTTAACTAAGCAGTTATCTCGCCGCTCTTAGCTTGCGGAAAGTAGTTCTGCCCAAT
>JAPLAW010000026.1 GCA_026393075.1 Actinomycetota bacterium
CCCGCACTTGTTCATGGTCGAAAAGTTTTAGTTGCAACAGCCACCCTTGCCCTGCAACGACAGTTAGTTGAACGCGATCTACCAGCAGTTGTGCCCGCACTTGAAAAAGTGCTTGGTCGCGATATTACTTATGCCGTATATAAAGGCGTGGGTAATTATGTTTGTCTGCAAAAAATGAATTCGGAAACTGCCGACCCTGATGGCGAAGTTCTGCTTGAGATTTCTAGTTTAGGAAAAGATGCCAACCGTTTAACTGCTTGGGCTAAGACGCCAGGGGTTAGCGGTGATCGCGATGACGCACCTGATGTTGATCGCCGAGTGTGGTTAGCTAATTCGCTATCTGGTCGCGAATGTGTGGGCGCCGATGTCTGTGCTTATGGCACGCAATGTTTTGCCGCCAAAGCCAAAGCAAAAGCACAAACTGCTGATGTAGTAATTACTAATCACACTTTGCTGGCTATTGAAATTGTTGATTCACATCCGATCTTGCCTGAACGTGATGCAGTGATTCTCGATGAAGCTCACGAATTTATGGATCGCACAACTCAAGCAGTAACTGAAGAGCTAACTTCGGCTCGGGTAATCAGAGCCGCTGCCATGGCCCGGAAACATCTACCCGGCAAGTTGGCAGATACTTTCGTAAAAGTGGCCGATGATTTTTATGATGCAATGAATGATTACGGCCAAGATATTCGTGGTGATTTCACTAAGAGTGGGCGCTTAGAAGATATTCCATCATCGCTAGAAGCCCCGATTCGTAAGGTTTTAGAGGCGGCTAAAGCGGTTATTCAATTAATTGCAGTCGATGAAGAAATCGTTGACTCTGACACGATTGCCGAACGCGCACGGGTCAAAGGCGCAGTCAATGAGATTGCAACAACTTGTGGCAAGTTACTAAAGCAGAGCAATAATCAAGTGCTTTGGTATGAGCCAACTTTCTCAACTCTTTACTTAGCACCACTTTCAGTTTCCGAAGTTCTGCGCTCTAATCTTTTGACCAAAACGCCAGTAATTGCAACGTCGGCAACTCTGACCGTTGGCAACTCATTTGATGCGATGGCTAAATCAATTGGTTTCTTAGTTGGCGGTGACGCCGATACCGAAGTTGCCAAAGATGAGATCGATCCGGCAAATGTGCAGATGCTCGATGTTGGGTCACCATTTGATTTCGCTAATCAAGGTGTTCTGTATTTACCTAAACATTTACCTGAACCCGGTCGCGATGGTTTGAGCCAAGAAGTTCTCGACGAGTTAGGTGAGTTAATTGATGCAGCCGGTGGTCGCACGTTGGCTCTCTTTAGTTCTTGGCGCGGCGTCGAGGCCGCAGATGCGCACTTGCGTAAAGTTTTAGCCGAGTTGCCGATAAAGATCATTACCCAAAAACGTGGTGATTCAGTTGGCCCATTAGTTGAAAAATTCGCCAGTGACGAAACTTCAATTTTGCTTGGCACCATGTCTTTGTGGCAAGGTGTTGATGTGCCGGGTCGGGCTTGCTCACTAGTTGTAATCGATCGCATTCCTTTCCCGCGTCCTGATGAACCAGTGATGGCAGCTCGCGCAGCCCAAGCAGATAAAGCCGGCGGCAGTGGATTCATGCAGGTTTCAATGCCACGGGCTGCGCTCTTGTTGGCGCAGGGCACCGGCCGCTTGATTCGGTCAGAAGCCGATCGCGGGGTTGTCGCAATCCTGGATTCGCGAATCGTAAATAAGCGTTACGGCAGTGTGCTTTTGAACTCAATGCCACCGCTGTGGCGCACGTCAGACCCAGCCGTTGTGCGAGATTCATTGCGCCGATTAGCCCAAGAAATGTAAAGATTGCCCTATGCCTCGGATCAACACCTCAAATTTGGTGCAACAGCGCGAATGGCGCCGCAGCGAGTTAATTAGCGCTGCCGCAGCAATCGCTCTGGAATCTGGCAGTGAAGCAATTACGGTTGCAGCAGTTGCGCAACGAGCAGGGCTAGCCCGAACTTCAGTTTATGAATATTTCGGAAGCAGTGCCGAGCTAGTAGCAGATTTAATTATTGAAGAGCTATCAGCATTTACCGACATATTGGTTACAGCCGTTGAACCAGCGAAAGTTCCCGAAGAAGCAATTGCTAATTGGATCAATTCAGCCCTGCAATACATTGCCGATGGTCGTCACTTATTAGCTAAAGCGTTAAGTGCAACTTCACTACCAGTTAACCGAAGTGCCGAAATCGGGGCTGCTCACCGTGCGTTGCTAGCCCCATTAACATCTGCGCTAACCGAAATTGGCGTGCGCGATTTGAACTATGCCTTAAGCATGATTCAGTCACTTACCGATGCGGCAACTAAGCTAATTGAAAACGGCAATAGCGCCGAGGACGAAATCGCTAAGACCACTGCGTTCTGTATTGCGGGCTTAAGAACTCTTATTGAATCGTAATTTTGTGGGTCTCTTTAACACCGGCAAATAGATTTGCCACATCTGGCCCAGTTATTGAGATTAAGCACTCACCCTTTTTAAGTGCAATCACTTTGTTTTTCAAAACTCGGCAAGCTTTACTGGAAGTTTTAAACTTCAATGTCTCACCAAACAAACTATCGCTCTTTAGGGAAACACTCTTATAAATCTTCATCGTAGTCGGATATGCCTTGTTCAAGATTCCATCAATGCCCGGCTTCAAATAAATTGGGAAATGAACTTCAATTGGGCCGTAGGTAGCGTTGCCAGGTGAAGTTACGCCGATATCGCAGGCACCAGTGCCTTTAAGCGCGGTAACAACTCCATCAACCAAAGAACATGCTGGTGCATATGACTTATAGGTCAGCGCAGCACCTGATTTAGCACTTGCTAGTAGTAGCCCTGGTGCGCGATAAGCCATCGTAATTGGGTTTCTTTGGCTCAATGCGACACCACCAATTGAGGCAGTAATTTCATCACTAACTAAAGTTGGGGTGTTGTCACCGCTTTTAAAGGTCAAGGCTATGAAGTTATCTTCGCTGAAATCTGTGCCGTTCGTGTGGTCGTAGCGAATGTAGATACCGCAGGAAACTTTGCGGCAATCAATCTCTTCACCGGTACGGGTTTTATAACTTGCCGCCGGCTTAAACACGATATTTGCAGTTGGGAGAAAATTGGCACCACGTTCGGTTGAGATCCAGAGTTGGGCGGCATCATTACAAGTGGTTGGGCGGGTTGGTCCAGTTGGTGCGGTGCACTGCAAGAAGTAAAGGCCACCTTTGGTTGGAAATCCACTGATCGATAAGTTAATTGTCGGCGCAGCTGATAACTCAGTTAGCGGTCCGCCGACTACTTTGGCTTGTGCATTCGCTGTAGTTGGTGCAACTACTAAGCCAGCCACAATAAGAATTGCTAGAACTATTCTTTTCACTTGGATCTCCTATTTGAATGTAATCGGTAAATAAAGGTCATAACTTCGGTCTTCACTTCTTAAATGATCAGCTCTTACGGTTATCGCGCATTTAACTTTTGTGCAGTCAAACTTTCCAATTTTCTTGCTCACTCGAATCTTGTAACTAAAACGGCCACCTGGTTTAAACGGATCTGCTAATCCGACTCCATAAGGCGGTGGATTAGAGGAAATCCAGAATGAACCTTCGCCAACGCCAGCTTTGTTAACGCCACCACCGCATGGTGTTGGTAGAGATCCTTTCTTTGGAACCACGCAGATAGCTAGATAAATTCCAACGCTTTCATCAAAACGTTTTCCAGTTACGGTGATACTTGCGTTATTAGCAACCATTGTTGATGAAGCTGTAAGAGTCTGACCTTGTTCACCGGTAATGGATTTGCTGGCAGCGTATGAATTTTGTGGCAGCAAGAGGCATAAAAGAAGGCTCAAAATAGGCGTTTTACGCATATGCAAACCGTAGTACCTGAGCGCTAAAAGGTTAGCCGACAGAACATTCGTATCTGTCGGGAGAATTTTTGACAGAATATACAAATGCGTCGGATGCCAACTTTAAAAGTAATGGCGCTCACACTGATGCCGATTTTATTGCTCACAGCATGTGCTCAGAGTCCGGTTAATTCACAAACTGCAATTACTCAAGCAGATGTAACCAGCGTTGCAGTGACACCGGTTGAGAAATTAACTGATGTAAGAATTGTGGCGCTAGCAAATGGAGCAGCCGAACTAATCGCAGCCATGGGATATCGAGATAATTTAGTTGGTCGAGATATTGCTAGTAGCACAACAGAGTTAAAGGATGTTCCGATAGTAACCTCAGGCCATCAAGTAATTCCCGAAACCATCATCGCGCTTCAGCCAACCTTAGTAATTGTCGATGATGCAACCGGGCCAAGCAACGCTATCTCGAAATTAGAAAGCGCCGGAATCCGAATCGTAAATATTTCGCAAAGCTGGAACTTGGTAGATCTTCTGATTAAAGTTGATCAACTCGGTAGCGCTATCAAAGCACCACAGAGTGCAGCTCTACTAAGAAACATACTTTCCGAATCAGTCAATGGAAATTCAGTTGGGGCTAGCGCTACTGATAAGAAACTCAAGGTTGCCTTTCTTTATCTACGTGGAACAAGTTCGATCTACTTAGTTGGCGGGCAAGGCTCGGGGGCTGACTATTTGATCAACGCTACTGGCGCAATTGACGTTGGAGCTCAAAAGTTAAGTAAGCCCTTCACGCCGCTAACGGCTGAAACTATGGCGCAGTTAAATCCAGATTTAATTTTGGTAATGATTGCCGGTCTTGAATCTGTCGGGGGAGTATCAGGGCTAGTTGAATTGCCTGGTATCGCACAGACTGGGGCCGGAAAGAATCGCCAAATTGTGGCCGTTGATGACTCACTGCTTTTAAGTTTTGGGCCTCGAACCCCATCTCTGATTAGCGAATTAGCCGTTGCCTTTGGAGTGATAGCTAATGCGTAGCCGCAGCGCTTTCCTGACGATTAATCTGGTATTTCTACTCGCCATGGTCGCAGTTTCATTAAGCGTTGGCGCTACCCAGATCGATGGCTTGTTATCGGCTTTGTTGCACCCAGGTGCGAATACCAGTGCGGCCGAAATACTTTGGCAGATTCGCATCCCTCGCATTGCTACGGCGTTAATTGTGGGCGCAGCTCTTGGTGTTGCTGGAGCAATTGCACAAGGCGCTACTAATAACCCGTTAGCCGAACCAGCCATCTTGGGAACTTCAGCAGGTGCCGCTCTCGCCGTTGTCATTGGTGTGCTGGCCAACGCTGTGGTGATTGGTTCAGTTGGCGCAATGGTGATTGCTGCCATCGGTGCACTTCTTGCGACCTTGCTGACGTTGCGCTTTGCCACACTGGAACGAAGCGTGTCACCACTTAATCTAGTAATTATCGGTCTTTCGTTATCAGCCACAATCTCAGCAGTAGTTGGGCTCTTAACAACTGCAATCTCGCGATCAGATGCCAGATCAATTTCGTTTTGGAGTTTTGGCTCCCTGGCCTTAACTAATTCGAGTGACTTAATTCCGCTACTGATATTTACCATTATCGGAATCGCACTTGCCCTCTGGCTCGCACCTAACTTAGATCTACTTTCATTAGGTGACACCACTGCTAGACACCTTGGCATTGATCCACGAAAAGTGCGCCAGATTTCACTGATTGCTTTGGCGATATTAATTGGAGCAGCCGTTAGCACTGTTGGCACGATTTCTTTCTTGGGCTTAGCTGCGCCACATATTGCGCGTTTAATTGGTGGTCCAAAACATCGCCCGCTGATTTTGCAAAGTGCACTGCTCGGAGCAACCATTTTGTTAGTGGCCGATACCTTGGCCCGCACCATTGCTGCGCCAAATGAGTTAAATGTGGGGCTATTTACTGCACTAATCGGAGCTCCGATTTTGGCGATCTTGGTGCGCAATCGCCAAAGTAGTTGGAGCCAGTCATGATTTCAGTTAACTCAATCTCAGTTGTTCGCGGTGCAAACCCCGTAATTAGGGATTTTAACGGCGAATTTAAAGCCGGCACCATCACGGCAATTATCGGACCAAATGGTTGTGGCAAGAGCACGCTGCTTGCAGCCATTGCTGGCGATCTGCCGTTAGCAAGTGGTGTGATTTCGTTAAGTGAAAAAGACTTAGCTAGTTACCAGATTGCTGAGTTAGCCAAATTGCGTAGCGTGGTTCTGCAACAGCCAGCATTTAATCTAGCTTTCACGGTGCAGGAAGTTTTAGCTATGGCGCGCTCTGCTGGTTCTACTCTTAGCAGTGAGAGCGCCGCAATTGCCAAGTTAGCAATCAACGATTTAGTAGATCGTAAAGTCACCCAATTATCTGTTGGTGAAAGACAACGAGTCGCCATCGCTGTAGCAATTGCAGTTGATGCACCCGTGCTGTTACTAGATGAGCCACTTGCGGCTCAAGATGTTGAGAGCACTGATCGCATTATTGAACTGCTTAAACTAGAAGCAAAAGCGGGCAAAACCATTGTCTTGGTGGCTCATGTGCCAGAATCAGAATTAAGCTGGTGTGATCAAATCATTAAGGATTTCTAAAACCAGCGGCCAAGTTTTGGCAAAGCTGGGATGTAGATCTAACTGGGTAACTTCTTGCCAATGAACCCAACGAACTTCATGAGACTCATCATTTAATTCTCGTGCAACTAATTCGGCAGCAGCTGTTGCCACTACCGTGTCATAGCGCCAGTTTCCATGCAGGTCAGAAAAAGTAGTTATTGGTTGCACATGTGCTGGATCAATACCGGTCTCTTCAACTGCTTCGCGCACAGCTGCTTGGATAATGGTTTCGTGCGAATCACGAGCACCGCCTGGAACGCCCCAGGTGTCACCGTTATGCACCCACGGCGCACGATGTTGTAACAACAGATGTTGATCGCGAATTAGAAGCAGCCCAGCTGCGCCGTGCTTTCCCCAATGGCGATTACCGCAGTCACATTCGACCCAACCATCACCATCGCGCATTGCCACAGTTCTAGGCTCTCACATCATCCACACTTTTGCAGGCTGCGCTGATTTGGGCTGGCATTCGAACCTAGCCTGCGCAGATGCGAAAACTTCCTATTTACCTGCTTTTAACCCTACTAGTGCCTTTGAATGCAGCGACCGCTGCTGATTGCGTAGATACCGCCTGCATCGATGTTTACACCCAAGATGGCCAGATAATTATTGAAGGCAAGAAAGGCAGTGGGCCTAAGGCGAAGACAACACCTAAACCGCGGGTAGTAAAGCCGCCGGCACCTAAGCCAACAGTTGTTAAACCAATTTTTCCTGAGCTAATTCCGCGGCCAACTGCAACACCAACACCCAAGCCAACCCTGCCACCTAAATCAACACCTAAGCAAACTTATAAACCACGCATCAAGCCAACTCTTAAACCAAAAGCAGAAGAATCAGTTTCATTAAATGATCGCTTAATAAAGTTATTGCCAACTGGGGGGATTGCATATCAACCTGAGGTCGAACCACTGGTAAATGTGCCAATCTATTTCTGGAGTGATCTGCCAACTCAGTTTGCAACTCGGGTCACAGTGGTGGGCGAAGTGGTAGATGTGTTGTTGCGGCCAGGATTTGTTTGGAGTTTTGGCGATGGAACTTTCTTGAGCACCACCGATGCCGGTGGGCCATATCCAAATGGCAAAATCAAACATACCTATAAGAACCCGGGCAGCTATCCAATTACTTTGGTGCAGAGCTGGAACGGGAACTGGACCCACAATGGCACTACCCGAGCAATAACTGGCACGATCAAGACCACAGTTTTTGCCGTTGTAACAGTGGTTATTGCGCCAACTCGATTCATGTTTTAGTCATCCACAGCAATTACTTCATTACAGAAATTAGTCGGTGAATTAACTTAAGTTCACAGGCATGACAACACTTACTTCTCCGCACGACTTATTAGCTGCAATTCCATTTCTAATCGGCTATCACCCAAGTGATTCGCTGGTTTTAGTGGCCATCAAGGGCGACCTAGTTTCGATGGCTATGCGCGTTGATTATCCGAAAAATGAAAATACCGATGCTTATGATTTATTGGCGCATCACTTAAAGCTCGATGGCGCTGATGCCGCACTCATGTTGGCTTATGTGCCAAGTGAAAAACCTGAGCTATACGAAACTGGCGCTGAGGTTCTGGGCTATATGTCTAATTCGTTATCGAAGAACGCAATTGCGATCCGGGAATCAATTGAAGTAATCGGCAACCGTTGGCGCTCAGTTATTTGCGAGGACATTTCTTGTTGCCCACCCGAAGGCAATTCGTTGCCAGATTTTGATAGTTCTAGAGTTGCTGCCGAACAAGTAATGGCCGGGCGCACATTGCCCTTCATCGATGTTTCGAAATTAGCTGACTCAATTGGCGCGCTTCCAAATATTGGCGTCGAATTCACTGCCCAAGTTGAAAGTTATTTTGTGCACGAAGATTCGCCAGATCTAAATGACAAGCAGCGAGATGGCGCAACAGCAGTTGTTGATTTAGGTCAGCTATATGAATTTGGCCGGGGTAGTAGTGATCCTGATTTAGTGGCTCAAGTAATCGGTCGCTTATCTGATATTCAAGTGCGCGATTACGCACTCGGTATTCATAACGCTGAAAATATTGAGGCGTATTGGACAATGTGGAAAGAGTTATTGCGCATCGCACCAGTTGGTTACGTGGCACCGATTGCTTCGATCTTTGCAGCCGTGGCCTATGAATCAGGTCAAGGCGCATTGGCTCATAAAGCACTTGATCGTGCATTGATTGATAACCCGGGTTATTCGTTGGCCTTGTTGCTACGCCGGGTTTTCAGTGCTGGCTGGCCAGCTGCCGCCTTTATCCAGATGCGCGAACAGTTACATCCGAAGGTGAAAACCGCGATATTTTCAGGCTAACTAGCGGACATAAAAGGTTCGCAGCTGCCAGCGCCGCGAGTTATGATTTACCCAGGTCACGAGTTCTAGGTATTAGCCCCGGCTTACTAGACGGCAACCCTCCACCGCGGCGGGGTGCTCCGGGTGACGACCTGGTTCTGGTCATAACTGATTAGAGCAAGTGCGTTAAGGATTATTTATGGCTACAACAGAGAACGATTCAGCGAAACATCGCCACCTGGTAACGGGTGCATGGCTCGAAGGTGATGATCCGGGTGATCGTAAGTTTATTAAAATTGGCGATTTAACACTTGAGTCGGGTTTTGTTCTACCTGACATCACAATCGCTTATCAAACTTGGGGCGAATTAAATAAAGATAAAGACAATGTAATTTTAGTAAACCATGCCATGACTGGTTGGTCTGATGTTCCTGGTTGGTGGCCACAAATGGTTGGCCCCGGATTACCGTTTGATACCAATAAATTTTATGTGGTCTGCCCGAATGTAATTGGCGGCTGTCAAGGAAGTACTGGGCCATCTTCGATTGCACCCGATGGAAAACGTTGGGGTTCGCGTTTCCCATATCTAACAGTGCGCGACATGGTTGCAGCTGAAGTTAAATTCAGCGATGCCCTTGGAATTAAGAAATATAAATTAGCAGTAGGTCCATCTCTGGGCGGAATGCGTTCTCTGGAATGGGCGGTGCAATTGCCAGAACGCGTTGAAGCAATCTGCACAATTGGCTCAAGCGCCGTTGCTACCGGTGATCAAATTGGAACTCATTCAATTCAAATTCGGGCAATTAAAAGTGATCAGTATTTCAATGGTGGCGATTACTACGAACAAGAGCAAGGCCCGCATGAGGGCATGGGAATCGCGCGACGAATCGCGCACCTGACTTATCGCACTGAATCTGAAATGGATGTGCGCTTTGGTCGCCAGATGCAGGGCGATGACACCGGCCGTTATGCCGTTGAGTCATACCTTGATCATCAGGCCAATAAGTTGGCCCATCGCTTTGATCCAAATACCTACATAATTTTGACCGATGCCATGAGCTCGCACGATATTGGGCGAGAGCGCGGGGGCGTAGATAAGGCACTTGCGACCATCAAGATCCCGGTAACTGTGGTTTCAATTGATACCGATCGCCTCTTTACGCCGCGATTACAGGCCGAAATCGCCGAACTTACGCCTACGGCTCAACCTGTGGTTGAGATTTCTTCGCCCTTTGGCCACGATGGCTTCTTGGTCGAAGTTGATGCAGTTGGCGATGTAATTCGAGGGATCTTAAATAAAGCCAACTGAATTAAGAAATAAGCCGCGAAAAACGGCGAATTAGGGCTTTTGGATGTGCATTTACCCCTGTGGACAAATTATAATATAGCCATCGCCTTCGCGACCGAAAAGTTAAAAAATCGGGGCGCGAATCAAACAAAGGACTGCTGTGGCTGTATTTAGTGCGCTCAAAAACAAGGTGAAGAAGTTATCTGCACCTGAAACAAAAGCAGCTCCTGCGAAGAAGGCCGTAGCGAAGAAGGCCGTAGCAAAGAAGGCCGCACTTGCCAAGAAAGCAGTTGCTAAAAAAGCAACACCGGCAAAGCCAGTTGCAAAAAAAGCTGCACCTGCAAAGAAAGCGGTTGCTAAGAAAGCTGCACCTGCAAAGAAAGCTGCACCAGTTAAAAAGGCAGCGCCAGTAAAGAAAATTGAACTTAAGAAAGATTTAACAGCTAAAGATGTTTCGCAGATTGTTGCAGCACGCGATCTAGCTTTGCGTTTGAAAGAAGTGCAAACCGAACTTGAAGCTCGTGGTGTTACATCACTAAATCGAATTCCTAAGAAAGTCGATAAAGAATTAATTGATGAAGCAAAAGCTCTTGGGCCTCAGGTTGAACTTGTAACTGAGAAACTTCGCAAGGCTGGTTTGGGTTCACCATTCCGCATGTTGAAGAAAACTGAGCTTGCCCTCATTGCGCCACCTCCAGCACCAGTTGTAAAGGCTGAAAAGCCAGTAGCTGGTGGCAAAGTTTCAGTAGTAAAAGTTGATGGCGAAGAAGTCGAACTTGAAGAAGTTGAGTTAGAAGATGTTGAAACGCTAATCGCTGAAGCAACTGAAATCATTGATACCGAAGCTGAAGACAAGACCAATCAGCCTCGCGTAGTTGATTTAACTGATGATTCAACAACTGGCAACGAAGAAAATGCGTTCACGCTAAAGGCTTCTGAAGAAGATGACGCACCTGCCCAGACAGTTATGACTGCTGGCGCAACTGCTGACCCAGTTAAGGATTATCTAAAGCAGATTGGTCGCGTTGCCCTTCTTAATGCTGAACTCGAAGTAGAGCTAGCAACACGTATCGAAGCTGGCTTGTTCGCTGGTGAAATGCTGCTTCACGAAAAGAAGTTAGATAAGAAGCTAAAGCGTGAACTCGAGTGGATTGTTGAAGATGGCAAGCGCGCGAAGAACCACTTACTAGAAGCTAACTTGCGTCTGGTTGTGTCTTTGGCAAAGCGTTATACCGGCCGCGGCATGTTGTTCCTTGATCTAATTCAAGAAGGTAACTTAGGTTTGATCCGCGCAGTAGAAAAGTTCGACTACACAAAGGGTTACAAGTTCTCGACCTATGCAACTTGGTGGATCCGTCAGGCGATTACTCGTGCGATGGCTGACCAAGCTCGTACGATCCGTATTCCGGTTCACATGGTTGAAGTAATTAACAAGTTGGCTCGTGTTCAGCGCCAAATGTTGCAAGACCTGGGCCGCGAACCTACCCCTGAAGAGCTAGCTAAAGAACTAGACATGACACCTGAAAAGGTGGTCGAAGTTCAGAAGTATGGTCGCGAACCAATTTCACTACACACCCCTCTTGGTGAAGAAGGCGATTCTGAATTCGGTGATTTGATTGAAGACTCTGAGGCAGTAGTTCCAGCCGATGCGGTTTCATTCACATTGCTACAAGAGCAACTGCACTCAGTTCTTGATACTTTGTCAGAGCGCGAAGCCGGCGTAGTAGCTATGCGCTTCGGTCTAACAGATGGCCAGCCAAAGACTCTTGATGAGATCGGAAAGGTTTACGGAGTAACTCGCGAACGTATCCGTCAGATTGAATCAAAGACGATGTCTAAGTTGCGCCACCCATCACGTAGCCAAGTACTACGCGATTACCTAGATTAAAAAGTAGCGCCTCGTGAGTGACAAACCGCAAGCATTTATAAATCCAGCTAGCGGTTCAATCAGACTGACCGGTGAGGTCGACTTTGTCGATGCTGAAGGCAAAGTCATTGAAAGCATCGATGCGCCAAAGTTATGTGGTTGTGGTTTATCAAAAGACAAACCTCGCTGCGATGGGTCACATAAAGAATATGTAAAACTATTCGCCGAACAATTACGTAACGCTCGCGAATTAGTTAAGCCATGTATGTCATTTGCACCGATGGCTAAGAAAGCCCAGGCTATTCGCGAGAACGAGTTGGCATACCGCTTAGAAGCAGGTGAAAGCCTGGTGGGCGTGAAGGTTGGGGGAGCACTTGATTCTCCTAATAGTGCTGAGCCAACTTCAGTAATGATCTTTGGCTATTTAACCGATGCCATGCAGCTAACTGATTCGATTAAGACTGCCAATTACATCTATCCGCGTGCTGAAGCTGAAGTGGCATTTAAGATCAGCAAAGAGATCACAACTGAAATTCATCCATCCGAGGTTTTAGATTACGTCAGCCATGTAGCAACTGCCATTGAGATCTTTGATTATCGCTATGGCCAGGCTCAGATTTATGCCAATGATGCAATTGCCGATAATGCTGGAGCTGCTGCATTTGTTTATAGTCATTGGGTGCCGGCACATGAAGCGAACTTAGAGAATTTAACTGTGCAAGTATTTAAAAATGAAGATGAAGTTGATACTGCGCCACTAACTGCTATCCGCGGAAATCCTTGGCTCGCACTTGTTTTACTTTCCAAAGTTCTAGTTGAAAATGGTGTTAAGTTGCCAGCAGGTTCAATTGTTTTAAGTGGCTCGGCAACCAAAAGTTTTCATTTAGCGACAGGCAATGACTATGCCGTTGATGTAAAAGGGTTAGGGCGAGTAGAGATTAAAGCTATTTAGTTAGAAGAGACGTCGACTAATTTGTCGGTCTCATCTTGAATCTTCGCTGAAACTTGCTTTAGCTTTTCAGCATATTCCTTGCCGTGGTGACCACAGAAAAGAAGCTCTCCACCAGATAACAAAACCGCGCGCACATAAGCCTGGGCACCACAGCGATCGCAACGATCAACCGCATTAAGAGGGGTTGTTTCGAAGATTAGCTGATCGGTCATGTTCTCTCCATTCGGTGACTTCTTGATCTAGGAGAATAGCAAACCACACCTTGGTTATTCCCCGCTTGTTAAAATAAATATTTATTTGCTCATTACCTGTTAATTCACTGAAAATTGAGCGATAAATTCACTATTTGAGACCCGTTCGGCGCGCTTAACGGGTGAAATCCCAGGTCGCAGATAATCTTCACCCCCGTGGCTACTAATGAAGAAGGCGTGCAAGATTCCTATACCGCCAAAGATCTAGCCGTACTAGAGGGCCTCGACGCCGTTCGTAAGCGCCCCGGTATGTATATCGGTTCTACAGATTCCCGTGGCTTAATGCACTGTCTCTGGGAAATTATCGATAACGCAGTCGATGAGTCCCTAGCTGGATACTGCAAGAAGATTGATATCAACCTTGAATCAGATGGCTCAGTTGAAGTTCACGATGATGGTCGCGGTATTCCAGTTGATAAAGAACCAAAGACTGGTTTAACTGGTGTTGAAGTTGTTCTTACTAAATTACATGCTGGTGGAAAATTCGGTGGCGGTTCATACGCAGCTTCTGGTGGTCTACACGGTGTTGGTGCCTCAGTTGTTAACGCGTTAGCTGAACGCCTTGATGCTGAAGTAGATCGCAATGGCAAGATTTACTGGATGTCATTTAAGCGTGGTGTTGCCGGCATCTTCGAAGGTGATGGCCCAAAGGCAACATTCACACCGGCATCAGGATTGCGCACAATCGGTAAAGTTTCAGCCAAAGTAACTGGTACTCGCATTAAGTGGTGGAGTGATCGCCAGATTTTCCTGAAAGATGCTGAACTAGATATTGAAGAAATTTATGCTCGTGCGCGCCAAACTTCTTATCTAGTGCCGGGCTTAACGTTAATTGTTAATGACAATCGAACTAAGACTAAAACCACTGAAACTTTTTATCATAAAGGTGGCATTTCCGAATACTGCGAATTCTTACAACCAGATCAAGGCATTGGCCAAGGCCATATGGTTTCAACTGAAGTTGAGCGCGATATGTTGGTTGATATCGCCCTTAAGTGGGGCAACGAGTTTGCCAATACCAACCGCTCATTCGTAAACATCATTGCAACGCCAAAGGGCGGAACGCACATGACTGGCTTCGAGAAGGCGCTGACCAAGGCCTTTAACGAGACCCTACGCAGCACTGGAACGCTTAAGAAGAACGAAGCCGATGTAATTAAAGATGACATCCTCGAAGGTCTGACATCGGTTGTGACAGTTCGCATGTCAGAACCACAGTTCGAAGGTCAGACTAAGGAAGTTCTCGGAACATCAGCTGCTGCTCGAATTGTTGGTGAAGTAGTTGCTGAAGAGCTAAAGAAGTTCTTTGCCACAACTAAGCGCATCGACAAGGCCAATGGCCGCTTGATCCTAGAAAAAGTTGCCGGCGCATCTCGTACTCGTATTTCTGCTCGCGCCCATAAAGATCTGCAGCGCCGCAAGAACGCACTTGAGTCTTCATCGCTGCCAACCAAGCTTTCAGATTGTCGTTCTGAAGATGTTAATCGCACCGAACTATTTATCGTAGAAGGCGATTCCGCACTCGGAACCACAAAGGCTGCTCGCAACTCAGAATTCCAAGCAATCTTGCCGATTCGCGGAAATCTTTCGAACTAGATGATGCTCGCTATGGCCGCATCATCTTGATGTCAGATGCTGATGTTGATGGTGCACACATTCGCTGCCTACTTCTAACTTTGCTTTATCGCTATATGCGCCCACTAATTGATGCTGGTCGCGTATTTGCCGCGATCCCACCACTGCACCGCATTGAAACCATGGGCGGCGGCGGTAAAAAGGGTGAATACATTTATACCTATTCAGATGATGAAATGAAGAAGGTAACTGCTGAACTAATTAAGTCTGGCAAGAAGTGGAAAGAGCCAATCCAGCGCTATAAAGGCTTAGGCGAAATGGATGCTGATCAGCTTCGCGAAACCACTATGGATCCAGATGCTCGCACTTTGCGTCGCATAACAGTGACCGATGGCGCAGCAGCTGAGGCTATGTTTGAACTGCTAATGGGTAGCGATGTTGCCCCACGTAAAGATTTCATTGCTAATGCCGAAATTGATCGCGACAGCATCGACGCTTAGTTAAGAGTTAGTGGAAGTTTGGTCTTGCGCCTCGGAATGCTCAGACTGGCATAGCCGATATAAAAGCGTTCTTAGTTTGACATTTCTTTGGTGCCACGCTCTTGGCCATCAAATTAAATACGGTGTATAGGTTCGTGGTGGAATCGGAGACCATGCACGCGTATCGAGTGAATACATCTTTACTATTTACCTTTGGCTTTGTAACGTTAAAAATGAAGATACGACTGCTGTAATCTGAAATAGTGGTTGAGATCGCATTCTTTTCGTATTCATAACCAGAGTAATTCTGCTGTGGAACTTCAAGTTCGATTTTACACTTTCCGGCCACTAGGCCACGCACTTTCAGGAGCTCAGGTTCATCCAAAGATTGTTTGATTGAACAGATTTTAGGTGTCAAGGACCGAAAACCGTTGGCGAGTGTCAGAACATCTCCAGCAGCTACTGCTAGAGAGTATTTTCGATCTTTCAACCAGTTCCATCGTGGGAG
>JAPLAW010000001.1 GCA_026393075.1 Actinomycetota bacterium
GAAGATCACTGCGCTAATTAAGTTGCAGATCCAGGCTGGCGCAGCAACACCTGCTCCACCAGTGGGTCCAGCTCTCGGTCAGCATGGCGTAAACATCATGGAGTTCGTTAAGGCGTACAACGCTGCAACTGAATCTCAAAAAGGTCAGATCATTCCGGTCGAGATCAGCGTTTACGAAGATCGCTCATTCACATTCATCACCAAGACACCTCCTGCATCACGTTTGATCTTGAAGGCTGCTGGCGTTGAAAAGGGTTCAGCTATTCCTCACAAGACCAAGGTTGCAAACATCACCATGGCTCAGGTTCAGGAAATTGCAAAGATCAAGATGGAAGATCTAAATGCAAATGACATTGATGCAGCTAGCAAGATCATCGCTGGTACTGCTCGCTCAATGGGAATCACAACTAACGGCTAATCACCAAAATAGAATTCTTAATTCACCCGAATTAAGAAGTGGGAGAACCGCGCTGGTTCGTTAACCACAAACCGAATGAGTTCGAAAGAACTCAAGAAATGAAGGTCAGAAATGAAGCGCTCAAAGAAATATCTAGAAGCTGCGGCGAAGGTAAAGCCAGATCACCTTTACACCCCGCTTCAAGCAGTTACCTTGGCGAAAGAAACATCAACTGTTTCATTTAACGCCTCAGTTGAAGTAGCACTTGTACTCGGTGTAGATCCAAAGAAAGCCGATCAAGCAATTCGCTCAACTGTTAACTTGCCACACGGAACCGGTAAGACTGCCCGCGTTCTTGTTTTCGCAAACGGTGACAAGGCTGATGCAGCTCGTGCTGCAGGTGCCGACATTGTTGGTGGCGACGAACTAATCGAAGAAGTTTCAAAGGGTCGTCTTGATTACGACGCTGTTGTTTCAACCCCAGATCTAATGGGTAAGGTCGGTCGTTTAGGTAAGGTGCTTGGACCTCGTGGTCTGATGCCAAACCCAAAGACAGGTACCGTGACAACAGATGTTGCCAAGGCTGTTACCGATATTAAGGGCGGAAAGATTGAGTTCCGCGTTGATAAGAACTCAAACCTGCACTTCCTAATTGGCAAGACTGGCTTTACAGCTGAGCAACTTGCTGAGAACTACGCAGCAGCACTTGATGAAGTACTACGCGCAAAGCCAAACTCATCAAAGGGCCGCTACATTCAAAAGGCTGTTGTTTCAACAACAATGGGGCCTGGAATTGCAGTAGATCCAAACCTAGTTCGCGAACCTTCAGCTAACTAATAATTAGATTTAGAGCCGGTAATCGGTAGGGAAACCTACTGGTTACCGGCTTTTTTATTCCCTAAGTTTTCTCAATCAGAGTAAATAGGACTAAATTAGCGTTATGAATTTAGTAGTTGATCTTGGCCAATCTGGCGCCCGTATCAAGATTGGCGATCAAATAACTAATCTGAACATCGCTAAAACCGCCGCCTTAACCGTGTTGGAAACTTTAGAACTGATTTTTCAAGAAGTTCCTAGCCAAGAATTTGAAACGGTTTATCTAAGCCTGACTGGGTTATATGGCAACGTTACTGAAGAACAATCAATTGGTGAACTTTGCGCTAAGTTTTTTAATGCAAAACATGTTGCAGTACTAGATGATGGAATTGCTGCTTTCGTTGGCGCTCTGGGCGAACAGAGTGGCGTGGTCTTAACTATTGGCGGTGGCGTTGTTGCTATTTCCTCACATGCCGGAAAGTTCGGCCATGCCGATGGCAAAGGATTAATCTTCGGTGATCTAGGTGGGGGATTCTGGGTAGGACAAACCGCAATGCGCAGAGTGATCGCAACTTTAGATGGCCGCGATGATGCAACAGACTTAGTAGAACTACTGCAGTCAGAGTTACTCGAGCATGAAAAATTAGAGAGTAAAAATGGCGCAGAAGCAGCAACACTTTGTATTAACGCCGCCAAAACAGTCATTGTCGGGGCAGAAGCTGGCGTCAAAAGTGCGATCGAAATCTTAACTACCGGCGCTGATTATTTAGGAAAGACAGTGCACGGAGTTTGGCAAAAGGTAAGCACTGCAGATGCAGGCACACCAACGGTATGCATCATGGGCGGCCCAAGTCGCAATCAGACTTATGTAGATCTAATTAAGCGATCAATTAACTCTTATTTGGAATGTAATTTCACAACCGCTAAGAGTGACCATTTAGTTGGCGCACCTC
>JAPLAW010000023.1 GCA_026393075.1 Actinomycetota bacterium
CGGCTTCACCCAATTTCTGGGTGCGCAGAATTAACGCTTCATCACGGTAGAGGCTCACTGGCCTAGTGTAGGTAAAAGAAGTAACTGGCTCCGTTAGCGAATTGCGCGATTGATCGCCGAAACCACGGCTTTTAGTGAGGCGGTGGTGGTATTTGGATCAATTCCCACGCCCCAGAAAACTTCATCACCAATTGCGCACTCTAGATAGGCAGCAGCTGATGCATCGCCACCTGCACTAAGTGCGTGATCGTAATAATCCAAGACTCGAACGTCGACACCATAGGCCTGCAAGATATTGCAGAACGCGGCGATTGGGCCATTGCCTTTGCCACTTAGTTCAACTAGCTGGCCGCGATCTAAGATTGAAATAGATAGCTGCACGTCTTCATCAAGAACTGAAGTTTGTGACAGTCCCTTAAGGCGGAAGCGACCCCACTTCTTATCATCGTTAGCAGTTGGTAGATATTCATCTTCAAATATCTGCCACATAGCATCGCCAGTAATCTCGCCACCTTCAGTATCAGTCTTTTGTTGCACAACCTTTGAGAACTCAATCTGCAGACGACGAGGTAGGTCAAGATGATGCTCGTTCTTCATCAAGTAAGCAACGCCACCCTTACCAGATTGTGAGTTAACGCGAATCACAGCTTCGTAGGTGCGACCAATATCTAGTGGATCAATTGGCAGATAAGGAACTGCCCAAGTGAAATCTTTAACTTCTTTGCCAGCAGCTTTGGCATCTATGGCTAAATGATCAAAGCCTTTCTTAATGGCATCTTGGTGCGAACCTGAAAAAGCGGTGAAAACTAAATCGCCACCATAAGGATGACGCTCTGGCACGCGCAATTGATTGGCATATTCAACGGTACGACGAGTTTCATCAAGATTTGAAAAATCAATCATTGGGTCAATGCCATGGCTAACTAAGTTCAGTCCTAGAGTTACTAAGCAAACGTTGCCGGTGCGCTCACCGTTACCAAATAAAGTTCCTTCGATGCGATCGGCTCCTGCTAAGTAGCCCAATTCAGCTGCTGCAACGCCTGTGCCACGGTCATTATGTGGGTGCAACGAAACAATCACGCTGTCGCGATTATCAAGATTGCGACACATCCACTCAATTGAATCGGCATAAACATTAGGCGTGGCCATTTCAACTGTGGCCGGCAAGTTCATGATGGTTTTCCATGCAGGCGTTGGTTTCCAGATGGCGTTAACCGCATTACAAACTTCAACTGCGAATTCTAATTCGGTGCCGGTATATGACTCGGGGCTATATTCAAAGGAAACTTTGGTGCCTGGCACTGTAGCAACTTGGTCTAAGCAATATTGCGCCGCATCAGTTGCAATCTTTTTGATGCCAGCTTTATCTTGGCCAAAGACCACGCGACGTTGCAGCGTTGAAGTTGAGTTATAAAGATGAACGATCGCTTGCTTTGCGCCCTTGATTGATTCAAAGGTGCGATCAATTAAAGTTTCGCGAGCTTGGGTCAAAACCTGAATAACCACATCATCCGGGATCAAGCCATCTTCAATAATCTTGCGCACAAAATCAAAGTCAGTCTGGCTAGCACTTGGGAAACCAACTTCGATTTCCTTATAGCCCATGGCAACAAGTAACTTAAACATCGCTAATTTGCGTGGCGTATCCATTGGATCAATAAGCGCTTGATTGCCATCGCGAAGATCTACCGAACACCACTTAGGTGCGACTTTGATCTGCTTAGTTGGCCAAGTGCGATCGGTTAGATCAACTGGGATAAAAGATGAATATCGATGCACTGGCATCGCTGAAGGTTTTTGCTTTGGAAAGTTCATTTATAACTCCTACTTTAAATTGGTTTGTGGACTGGTTGAACCGGTACGACAAACCCCGCGGCGAGGGGACCGGTTACTTGTCCCCGCCACGGCGGCTAAGTAGGAGCGCCTTTTGAAAGGCTGACTTTGACATGGCTAAAGGGTAACCCTTGGGCAGGTAAGCCAGCAAGTTTGCTGCAAATTAGAGAACTGGCAGGTACCGATCGAGTTCAAAGGCAGTTACTTGGCGGCGATATTCCTGCCATTCAGCGCGCTTGTTTCGAAGCACGAATTCAAAGACATCTGCGCCTAGTGTTTCGCGAACTAGATCAGATTTCTCCATCTCAATAATTGCCTCATTTAAATTACTTGGCAGTGGTCGAATATCAGTTGAATCAGCAGGTGCCAATACATAGCCTTCTTCAACGCCTTTTAGTCCAGCAGCGAGCATTACGGCATATGCCAAATATGGATTACAGGCAGAATCAGGGGAACGAAATTCAATACGAGTTGAGTTCTCTTTCTTTGGTTTATACATCGGCACCCGAACTAACGAACCACGCGCACTTGGCCCCCAGTTAGCAACAGCTGGTGCTTCACCGCCACCATGTAAACGCTTATAAGAGTTGACCCATTGGTTAGTAATCAAAGTTATTTCAGGCGCATGCTTTAAAAGACCTGCGATAAACGAGCGACCAACTTTAGAAAGATTTAATTCTGCAGTTGGATCAAAGAAAGCATTCTCTTCGCCTTTAAAAAGTGAAACGTGAGTATGCATGCCACTACCGGGATGTTCGGTAAATGGCTTTGGCATGAAACTAGCGTGGAATCCTTGTTCTAGCGCAACTTCTTTAATTACATGCCGGAAAGTCATGATGTTATCGGCAGTGCTTAACGCATCGGCATAACGCAGATCGATCTCTTGTTGACCAGGTGCGCCTTCGTGATGCGAGAACTCAACGCTAATACCCATGGCTTCTAACATCGTGATTGCTTGACGGCGGAAATCATGTCCAACAATTGATGGCGTGTGATCGAAGTAGCCGCCAGCATCAACTGGCACTGGTGCTTGCCCAGCAACTGGCTGATTCTTAAATAAGAAGAATTCAATTTCGGGGTGGGTGTAACAGGTGTAACCCATGTCGGCGGCCTTATTCAAGGTGCGACGCAGAACATTGCGCGGATCAGTCATTGATGCTGAACCATCAGGCATTGCAATATCGCAATACATACGTGCCGCCCCTGGAGCTTCAGTGCGCCAAGGCAAGATTGAGAAGGTGGCTGAATCTGGTCGGGCCAACATGTCTGATTCAGTTACTCGCGCAAAGCCTTCAATAGCTGAGCCATCAAAACCAATTCCTTCATCAAAGGCATTTTCTAATTCGGCAGGTGCAATTGCAACTGATTTTAGGAAACCTAAAACATCGGTAAACCACAAACGGATGAACCGAATATTGCGCTCTTCAATTGTGCGAAGAACGAACTCTTCTTGTTTGCTGCGTTCTGGGGAGGCGCTCATGGGAGACATCTTGCCAAGCCCGCGTTACGGCTGTGTTACAAAAACCGTGTCACTTAGCCGGGCCTATAACCCCTCGCGCCAGCGTGAAGTAATAGGTAGGCGGCGATCTTTACCAAAGGCGCGAGCCGAAACTTTCGCGCCAGGCGGATATTGGCGGCGCTTGTATTCAGCCGTATCGACCATGCCAATTACCCGAGCAACGGTGGCGGCATCAAAGCCAGCTGCAATGATTGCAGCAATCCCCTGATCTTCATCAACATAGCGCCACAAGATTTGATCAAGTAGTTCGTAATCTGGCAGCGAATCAGAATCTTTTTGATCTGGGCGCAATTCGGCGCTTGGCTCTTTGCTGATTGAATTTTCCGGAATCGGTGGCACTTCACCATCGGCAACTGCTTTGGCATTGCGCCACTTAGCAAGTGCCCAAACATCGGTTTTATAAATATCTTTAATTGGGGCAAAGCCACCAACGGCATCGCCATACAAAGTTGAATAACCAACAGCTAGTTCGGATTTATTGCCAGTGGCCAAAATTAAATGGCCCTCTTGATTTGAAATTCCCATCAGTGCAGTGCCACGAACTCGGGCTTGTAAATTCTCTTCGGCTAGACCTTTTAAAGTCAGTGAATTTAAATAGGCAGCGACCATCGGTTCAATCGGCACGATGCGGAAGTGAATGCCGGTGTTATCGGCAAAGCTTTGGGCATCTGCAATTGAATGTTCTGACGAATACTTGCTCGGCAAAGCCACGCCATTAACGCACTTGGCGCCTATGGCATCGACAGCAATGGCTGCAACTAGCGCTGAATCAATACCACCAGATAGGCCAAGTGCCACACTGCGGAATTTATTCTTGTAAACATAATCGCGTAGCCCGCAAACTAACGCTTTCCAAATTTCGGCTTCATCGCTTAGTCGTGGTGTGATCACTGGAGCTACTGAATTAACTGGTGAGTTAGCACTTTCGGAAATAACTAAATCTGGTTTGCCAGTTGCGCCAGCGGCTGCGATATCTAGAACAATTAACTCATCGGCAAATTGTGGGGCCCGGGCAATTACTGACCCGTCGGCAGCAACCACAATGGTGTCGCCGTCGAAAACTAAATCATCTTGACCGCCCGTCATATTTACATATGCCAATGGCGCTCCAAATTCGCGGGCTCGCTTTTGTACTAGCGCTAACCGCACATCATCTTTGTTGCGTTCAAAGGGACTGCCATTTGGAACTACAACTAGCCCTGGCATACGCGCAGCCAACGCATCGATTAACCCACCGTCTTGCCAAAGGTCTTCGCAGATTGCAATGCCGACGTCGATTCCAGCCACACGAACTAACAAAGTTTCGGTGCCCGGCACAAAGTTTCTAAACTCATCGAAAACGCCATAGTTAGGCAGATGTTGTTTTACATAGCGGGCTTTGATTTCACCATTATGAATAATTGCCACCGCATTTTGTGGAGCACCAACTGGTTGACCTTGGCGATTTGGGGCATCGGCGATCTGATCTAAATATCCAACCACTGCAGTTATCTGGCCATGACCTTCGGCCTCTAACCGCTTTGCTAATTCACCAATCGCGGCAATAGATGCGCTACGAAAAGATGGGCGCAGTGCTAAATCTTCAACTGGGTAACCAGTTAAAACCATCTCGGGAAAAACAATGAGTTCGGCGCCTTCAGCCTGCGCAGCGCCAACATAGCGGGCGATTAAATCGGCATTACCGGCTAGATCACCCAAGGTTGGGTTGATCTGAGCCAGCGCTACCCGCAACTTCATAAGTTAAGGGTACTCGGGTAAAGTTCTACTCGTACCCGGGGACCATTTTGGCTTCGAGGAAGGTAAGAAAATATGGCTCAAGCGACCTCGCTTTATGGCGGCGCCCAACATCGTCGCGTCACAATTCTTGATCTGGCCAGTGCGAAAGAGCGCGGCGAAAAATGGCCAATGCTCACTTCTTACGAGCAATTGACCGCTGAGATCTTTGATGAAGCTGGCATCCCCGTTTTATTAGTCGGCGATAGTGCTGGCAATAATTTCCTGGGGTTTGAAAACACGATTCCGGTGACCGTCGATGAAATGATCCCGCTGACCCGCGCCGTTGTTAGGGCATCAAAGCGAGCCATGGTCGTTGCCGATCTGCCCTTTGGATCTTATGAAAGTTCGACCGAATTAGCCCTGGCCACAGCCACTCGTTTCTTTAAAGAAGCCGGCGCCATGGCAGTAAAACTTGAAGGCGCTCATCTAGAAACAGTTAAAAAATTAGTGGCAATTGGAATTCCAGTAATGGGCCACCTGGGCCTTACGCCACAGTCACTTCATCAACTTGGCGGCTATCGAGTGCAAGGTCGCACCGATGGCGATGTCATCTTGGCAGCAGCGCTAGAACTCGAAAAAGCTGGGGCCTTTGCAATTGTCCTTGAACTCGTGCCGGCCGAATTAGCCACTCGTATTACCGCAGCCTTGAAAATCCCAACTATCGGAATCGGGGCCGGCGTTAATTGCGATGCCCAAGTTTTGGTTTGGACCGACTTAATGGGTATGGGTAAGAGTGCGCCAAAATTAGCCAAGGCTTATCGCAACCTGCGGGTTGAAATGTTGGCGGCTACAGATGAGTGGGCTAAGGATGTTGTAAATGGAGTTTTTCCAGGGCCAGAGCAAACCTTTAATTAGGCCATTTGGTTAGACTTCCCAAATGCGTAAATTTGCGATGGATATTTCGCCACTCAAGAAATACCCCGATTTTCGCTATCTCTGGGCTTCAGGTTTCATCTCTTACTTTGGCTCGATGGTCACTTATGTGGCCGCTCCATTTCAAATCAAAGAGCTAACTAACTCGTATTTAGCAGTTGGCCTATTGGGCGCAATTGAACTTCTTCCGCTAATTTTCTTCGGGCTCTATGGCGGCGTTCTGGCTGACTATGTGGACCGCAAGAAAATGATCTGGGCGGCCGAATTTGGCGCTCTACTTTGCACCTCGATCTTGCTGATTAACTCACTTCTAGGTGAGCCAAAAATCTGGGTTATCTATGTGGTGACCGGATTATTTGCCGCCGTCGATGGTTTGCAGCGACCTAGTGCAAATGCGATCTTGCCCAGGTTGGTGAGCCACGGCGATCTACCAGCAGCTAGCGCATTGATGACGCTGCGTTGGCAACTCGGCGTAATCGTTGGCCCCACCATTGGTGGAATTTTGATTTCCACATTTTCAATTTCAGTTGGTTATGCCTTTGATATTGCAACCTTCGTACTTTCACTTCTCCTGCTCTTAAAAGTTGGAAATGTGCCAAGTAGTAAAGATGCCCAAAAGCCATCTCTGGCTTCACTTTGGGAAGGTGTGCAATATGCATTTAGCAGACCTGATTTATTGGGAACTTATTTCATTGATTTAGCTGCGATGTTCTTTGCAATGCCCAATGCGCTCTTTCCATTCTGGGCAGATCAACTTGGTGTGCCCTGGGCACTCGGAATGTTTTATGCCGCCGGCACAATTGGCGCCGTCGCAATAACTTTGACGAGCAAATGGACCACGACTTATCGCTTCCATGGCCGAGCAGTTATTTGGGGCGCTATCGGTTGGGGCGCTGCAATTGCCTTAGCCGGCATCTCTAACTCGCTGATTCTGGTTTTGATTTTCTTAGCCGCTGCCGGCGCCGCCGATATGGTCAGTGCTCTCTTTCGCGGAAATATTTGGAACCAAACAATCCCCGATGAATATCGTGGCCGGTTAGCTGGCATCGAATTATTGTCATATTCAGTAGGTCCATTAGCGGGGCAAATGCGTGCCGCCGGCATGGCCAGTGTTACTAGCCTGACGTTCTCGGTAACTTCGGGCGGCATTATTTGCATGGCAATTGTCGGAATTCTGGGAATTTTCATGGTCAAATTCCGAAAATATGACGTCGAAACCAACGAATTTGCCGTTGCACAACGCCTAAAACGGGAAAAAGCGACATCTGAGGGCGAAATTCAAGAAAATTAAGGAAATTTAATAAAAAACTGCTCAGTAATAAATATTTCACGATGTTAGAAAAACTAATTAAATAATTAGCAAAGTTAGTAAATGAAAATAATTAGCAAAAATTGCGATAACGCATAAATAAATCAAATAAGTTATTTGCGACACGCGCCAATTTATTTACTCAAAATGTTGGCATTTTTTTCATTTACCTGTCACGCTTATCCACGAACAGGTTTGGGTGACGGATCCGAACCATTCCGATAGGAGTAACACGTGGCCGCAGCAAAGAAAACTGCTCCAAAGAAGCGCAAGAAGGCAGCTGCTAAACCAGCAGCAGCCCCAAAGAAGCGTAAGAAAGCAGCTGCTAAGCCAGCTGCTGCAAAGAAAGCCGCTCCAAAGCGTCGCAAGAAGGCAGCTGCTAAGCCAGCTGCTGCAAAGAAGGCTGCTCCAAAGCGCCGCAAGAAGGCAGCTGCTAAGAAGGCTGCTCCAAAGCGTCGCAAGAAGGCAGCTGCTAAGCCAGCTGCTAAGAAGGCTGCTCCAAAGAAGCGCAAGAAGGCAGCTGCTAAACCAGCTGCAAAGAAGGCTGCTCCTAAGAAGCGCAAGAAGGCAGCTGCAAAGCCAGCTGCTAAGAAGGCTGCTCCAAAGCGCCGCAAGAAGGCTGCTAAGAAGAAGTAGTCATCAACAATTAAAAATCCCCGCCACTTTATGTGGCGGGGATTTTTTTGTGCAAATCTTTTAGAGCGATAAGTTACCTAATCTCATCTCTTAAATCATTTCCTACTCGCTCAAATATTTCGGCTAAAACTATTTGATCAGCCTTACTTAATTTATCTACAAATCTTGATCTCACACTTGCCACATGATCAGGGGCTGCAGTCACAATTGCTTTCCAGCCCTTGGCCGTCATTACGGCGAAGAAACCGCGCTTGTCATCGGGGCAAGCTTCGCGCCGAACCCAGCCGGCTTCTTCCATAACCTTCATTCGATGTGAAAGACGTGAGCGCGAAAGCATGGCAATTTCAGCTAATTCAGCCATACGCATTCGGCGATCTGGGGCGTCACTTAATTGGGCCAAAATTTCATAATCTGCCATCGATAAATCATGTTGATCTAAATCGGTATCTAGCGCTTCTATTAAGCGCCGGCTGGCCACGATATATCTACGCCAAGCCGCCATCTCGGTAGGGGTCAACCAGTTGGGCTCGCCTTTTTTCCCTGCGCTGATGGGCTTTTCACCTTGAGGAGATTTTTCTAGTGCCATAGGGTTAAGTGTAGATTAAAAGTTGAACCTTCAACTACTTTTAAAACCACTTTAAATGAGTAAGGGAAACCATGACTAAACCGATTGATAAGCCGCTAATAAGCGGAATCGACAGTTCTCATATTGATAACTCGTTTCGTCCGCAAGATGACCTCTATCGATATTTCAATGGCACTTGGTTAAAAAACCATGAGATCCCGCAAGACCGCTCATCTGATGGAATCACTTACCAACTTTATTTAGAGGCCGAAGCTCAAGTCCGCGAAATTATCGAGACCGCTAAAGGCGATGGCAATGCCCAGAAGATTCGCGATTTGTATGACTGCTTCTTAGATACCGAGGCAATTGCCAAGGCCGGCATAACTCCCCTATTGCAAGATCTTGCCGCAATTGATGCGATCCAAACTCGTGATCAATTTATTCGAGTGATGGCAGATTTAGAAATGCGCGGATTAGGTGGCGCATTTGGGTTAGGTATTTATGGCGATGCCATGAACTCTGACATGAATATTGTTTATTTGGGACAAGGTGGATTATCACTTCCTGATGAGGCTTACTATCGCGAAGAGCAATATGAAGAAATTCGCCAGGCCTTTAAAGTTCATGTGGCCAAGATGTTCGCACTTGCCAAGATAGATGGCGGCACTGAGTTAGCCGATTTGATTTATAACCTCGAAGCCCAGATTGCCTCACATCATTTTGATCAAGTTAAAGATCGCGATGTTGAGCTCACCTATAACAAGATGACTTTTGAAGAACTATGTGCCCTGGCCCCACATTTTGATTGGGCCACTTGGCTTGAGCACAGCCAGATTCCAAAGCCCGCCTTTAACGAACTAGTTGTGCAGCAGCCACCATTTTTTGCTGGGCTATCTGCGATCCTGGAAAGTTTTGATCCTGCGCCTTGGCAGGCGTGGATGAAATGGCAATTAATTTCTGGCGCTGCTGCCTATCTGCCAGAGGAATTTGTAAACCAGAACTTTGATTTCTATGCCAAGACTCTATCTGGCACCCCAGAAATTCGAGTTCGTTGGAAGCGCGCAATTTCCTTTGTCGAAGGCGCACTTGGCGAGGCCATTGGCTCAATTTATGTACAGCGCCATTTTCCAGAAGCGGCCAAAGTTGCAATGCTAGATCTCGTTGCTAATTTAATTGAGGCCTACCGCATCAGTATTAGCGAGCTTTCTTGGATGAGCCCAGAAACCAAAGCGAAGGCTTTGGCCAAGTTAGCTAAATTCACACCAAAGATCGGCTATCCCGACAAATGGCGCGATTATTCAGCGTTAACGATTAACCGCGATGGCCTCTTTGAAAACATTGGCCGAATCACCAAATTTGCCCGCGACATAGAGCTGGCCAAAATTGGGAAACCGGTTGATAAAACAGAATGGTTAATGACACCGCAGACCGTTAACGCTTATTACCATCCAATCCAGAATGAGATCGTTTTTCCAGCAGCGATCTTGCAGCCACCTTTCTTTTACCTAGCCGCTGATATCGCAGCCAATTACGGTGGCATTGGGGCAGTTATCGGACACGAGATCGGCCACGGCTTTGATGATCAAGGTTCTAAATTCGATGGCGATGGCAACATGATCGATTGGTGGACAGAGAACGATCGCACTGAATTTGAAAAACGCGCCAATATGTTGATTAAACAATTTGATGCGCTCTTTCCAGAAGAGACCCCAGATATCCATGTAAACGGGGCGCTAACGGTCGGCGAAAACATTGGTGACCTTGGTGGGTTAGCAATTGGATTTAAAGCCTACAAATTGGCTCTAAAGGGCGTTCCAGCGCCCGTGATTGATGGTCTAACGGGCGAACAACGTTTCTTCTTATCTTGGGCACAAGCCTGGCGCGGAAAAGTCCGTGCTGAAGAGTTACGACGTCGTATTGCCACAGATCCGCACTCCCCTTATGAGTTCAGATGTAATGCAATCATTGCCAATCTCACGGACTTTTATGATGCTTTTGAAGTCACCGAGGGCGACAAATTATGGCTGGCTGAAAGCGAGCGAGTGAGCATCTGGTAATTGACGCTGTTACCCTTTTGCCATAGAAATTAACTAAGCAAGGAGAAATTATGAATAAGAAGTCATTAGCTGCTTTGTCGGCTGCGGCTCTAGTTGTGGCATCGCTATCTCTAACAGCGTGCGGTAACAAGGCACCTAAGGATCGTCCGGCCTCTGAAGCGGCTGCGGTTGAAGAAGTAGCACCAACTGCCACCATCGCTTTTGGTTCTCCACTAGATCTTGGTGACGGCGTTTCATTAACAGTTGCAACACCTGCCGCCTTTACGCCCACAATTTTTGCCTCTAACTACCTCAAGGGCCAAGTGGCTAATGTGTTTAGCATGAATGTTACTAATGGCAGCGCGGCAGATCTTGACCTTTCAACTCTAAGTCTGGTTGTTGAATCTGGTGCAGCGTTTTGTTCTGAAGTTCTAGATGGTGACAGTGGCATCAATGGCGCACCTCTTGAAGCACTTGCTGCAGGAGCATCAACTTCATTTAAGTATGGCGTTGCTTGCGATGCCAAGAAAGGTGTTCCACTTAACTTGAAGATCACCTTCGGAAGCAATGTAATTGCAGTTGAAGGAACTCTGGCTTAAAAAATTAATCAGAAAAGCCCCGGACCAATTGGTTCGGGGCTTTTCTGATTGAAGAACTTTCTTTAAAAATAACTCAAGCACTTGCCGGTTCTGGAAAGTGACATGCAATCTTGTGCCCTGGCTGAATTTGTACAAGTTCTGGAACTTCAGTGCGGCACTTATCCTGCGCTTTCCAGCAACGAGTATTAAATACGCACCCAGCAGGTGGATTAACTGGGCTTGGTAGATCGCCTTGCAAAATAATGCGTTCGCGTGCCCGACCGATTTTTGGATCAGGTACTGGAACAGCTGAAAGCAACGCCTTGGTATATGGATGACGTGGGTTTAGGAAGAGATCCTTCTTATCAGCATCTTCCATAACTTTGCCCAAATACATAACTACTACGCGATCTGAAATGTGTTGCACAACTGATAAATCGTGAGCCACAAATAGGTAAGACAAGTTGAACTCTTCTTGGAGATCCTCAAGCAAGTTAACAACTTGGGCCTGAATCGATACATCGAGAGCTGATACTGGCTCATCTGCCACGATTAGCTTTGGCTTAAGTGCAATAGCTCGTGCCACACCAATACGTTGACGTTGGCCACCCGAGAACTCGTGTGGGTAGCGGTTAATGTGCTCAGGGTTTAAGCCCACGCGCTTCATTAAACGCTGAATCTCTTCTACTTTGCCGCCTTGCGGAGTAATTTTCTGAATATCAAAAGTATTACCGATCAGGGTGCCAACAGTTTGACGTGGATTAAGGGATGCAAATGGATCCTGGAAGATCATCTGCATCTGCGAGCGACGAGGCTTCATCTGCTTTGGCGTTAAGTTTGTAATGTCTTCGCCATTGAATTCGATGGTGCCGGCTGTTGGTTCGTAAAGTTTTAGAACTGTGCGACCAACAGTTGTCTTACCGCAACCTGATTCGCCAACCAGACCAATGGTTTGGCCTGGGAAAATTTCGAGGTCAACGCCATCGACTGCTTTTACAACGCCTTTTCCTTTGCTGAAAACACCGCCCGTGCTGACTGGGAAGTGCTTCTTAAGGCCGGTAACTTTTAAGATTGGCTGGGTCATTTTTATTTTCCTCCCCGAGCTGCAACAAGTTGCTTTTCAGTTAAGTGGCAGCGAGAGAAATGTGCGTTCTCTTTCATATCTAAAGATGGGGCGATCGTTGCGCAAAGGTTGTCAGCTACTTGATCAGCAAATGTGCAACGTTTGCGGAATGAGCAGCCTTGCGGCAAATTAATTAGCGAAGGTGGCTGACCTGGGATTGCGATTAGGCGCTTACCTTCTAGTTGATCAACCCGTGGAATCGAATTCAAAAGCCCGATTGTATAAGGGTGATCTGGCTTGTAATAAATGCCATCTGCAACGCCTTGTTCAACAATCTTTCCGGCATACATAACATTGACACGATCTGCTACTTCGGCAACCACGCCAAGATCGTGGGTAATCAAAATAACTGCCATGTTAAATTCTTTCTGCATATCCTTAAGCAGTTGCAGAATCTGAGATTGCACAGTCACATCAAGGGCGGTAGTTGGCTCATCAGCAATTAACAACGCTGGATTATTAATCAGCGCCATTGCGATCATTACTCGTTGGCGCATACCACCTGAGAATTGGTGCGGGAATTCTTTAACTCGCTTTGAGGCATCAGGGATTCCAACTAGCTCAAGCATTTCAGTAGCGCGCTTAAAGCCAGCCTTCTTATCGCCCTTGTTATATAGGCGCCAAGCTTCAGATAGTTGATCACCAATTGAGTAATAAGGGTGCAGCGCTGACATTGGATCTTGGAAGATCATTGACATTGCTTTTCCGCGCAGGCGACGAACTTGCTCTTCAGGTGCACTAATTACATCGATTGGTCCAGATTCTAAATTCAACACAGCTGAACCATTGATATTAGTGGTTTGGCGATTATGCAGACCCATGATTGCAAGTGAGGTCACAGACTTACCTGAACCTGATTCACCTACTACAGCCAAAGTTTCACCGCGATCAACGCTAAATGAAATGTCATTTGATGCTTGCACCAAACCATCTTCAGTTGGGAAACTAACGGTGAGGTTTTTAACTTCGAGGAAGGCGCTCATGCGACACGTACCCGTGGGTCGATGTATGCATACAAGATATCCACCAACAAATTCATAACTACTAAGAAAGTAGCTGCCAACATAGTTGTGGCAACAATAATTGGAAGGTCGTAGTCATTTAGAACTGCGCGAATCGATAAGCGACCAAGACCAGGCAAGTTGAAAATACCTTCAGTGATGATTGCACCACCTAGCAAGCCAGCAAAATCAAGACCAGCCAAAGTAACGATTGGGGCAAGCGCTGCTCGCAGTGTGTGCTTGCGCAGAATAACTTTCTCACTTAAACCTTTTGCTCGCGCTGTACGGATGTAATCTTCACTTGAAGTCTCAATTACATTCGAACGAGTAAATCGAGTGTAGGTAGCGGCATATGCCAGCGCCAAAGTGATCCATGGAAAGATGAAGGTATTGATCCACCCCAATGGATTCTCAAATGGGCTTACCCATTTACCTAAATCAATTGGGTTTACAAATCCGAACTTAAGAGCCACAAAGAGCAGAATCAAAATACCCGAAATAAATGTTGGTAGTGATGTTCCAACCAGCACGAATACGTTACTTGCTCGATCCGGCCATCGATTCTTAAACCTGGCTGCCACAATTCCGAGTGAAACACCGACAAATAACCATAAGAAGAAAGCACCAATTGCGAGGGATAAAGTAACCGGGAATGCGCGCTTTAATAAGTCAGTTACGCACTCGTGGCGATTAAATGAATAACCAAAAGCTGGGGCTGGGCAAGTAAATTCTGCTTGACCTTCACCGTAGGTGCGGCCCACAAATAAGCCCTTTACCCAACGGCCATATTGAACTTGGACTGGCACATCAAGACCTAAGCGATGGCGGTTAGCTTCAACTACAGCTGGTGAACATGCTTTTCCGCAAGTTAAACGAGCAGGATCCATAGGTAGTACATCGAAAATTAAAAATACCGACATGCTGATTAAAGTCAGCACCACCAATGTGGCACTAATTCGTCTGACTAAATATTTCAACATCTTGGTAACTCCTAATTATGTTTCTCTTAAAATTCAATTTTGATACTAGCGTGGTTGAGGGTGACCCCGCAAAGGGCCACCCTCAACTTCACACTTTTCTAGCTTTGGCTATTACTTAACGTAGAGCTGTCCGAAACCGAAGGTTCCCTGTGGCTCCCAGTAATAAACTCCACCAACGCTTGAACCCCACTGGAATTGACCCTTTCCAAAGATTGGGCGAATGATCCAGTATTGATCCATTACGTATTGACCAAGCTCTTGCCATCCCTTGGCTTGCTTGGCGCGGTTTGTTTCATTCTTTGCAGCATCTGACTTCTTCTTGAAGGCAGCGTATGCAGCATCGTTCCAGTTCTGTGACAAGTTAAAGCCGCCCTCTTTTGTGAAGAGTTCAGGAATAACTGTTGAAGCATTTGCCCAGTCAGCACCCCAGCCAGCAGATGAAATGTCATTCTGCTTTTCTGGATTCATAACTGTTGAGTAGTACTGACCACCAGGAATGAAGTTGAACTTCATCACAATGCCAGCAAGCTTCAAAGCATTAGTAATTAGAACTGATGCCTTCTCGTTTGTGCTTGTTTTTGAAATATCCCAAACGATTCCCTTATCAGGATTTGTTGCGCGATCGTATGCAGCTGGGCATGCGGTCTTTGCAGCAGCCATAAGTTCCTTAGCCTTATCAGGGGCACCGGTGATCTTCCAGGCTGGATCGTGAATGTTTCCGGTTGTTGGCTTGTAGTCAAGACCAAGAACTGGCTTTACCGGGCTATCGCCAGGTACGCCGTAGTAAACAGTTCCACCTGAAAGGTCGATCAGTGCTTGGGTATTGATTGCAAAGAACACAGCCTTACGTACGTTTAAGCAGTCCATGTGGCCAGCAGCAACGTTCATAGCTGCATAGCTAACATATGGATCGTAAACGTTCATACGCTGGTTAGCCTTCTTTGGATCATCAAAGAATGCGCGGTTATTTGCTGGCATCAATCCATCAAGGCTTACTGTGTTTGGAATTGAGTTATCTAGCATGATCTGATCGCGTACATCTTCAGCTAGACCGAAGCGAACTACGAGGTTATCTGCATAAGGTGTGCGAACTGAGTCAGAAGACTTCTTCCAAGCAGCGTTACGAACTAGAACCATTTCGTCGCCGATCTGGTATGACTCAATCTTGTAAGGACCGTTTGAATATGGCTTTAGGTCGTACTTATCGCCAGTGTCCTTAGCCTTCTTAACTGGTGCACCTGCTGGGTAAGTAAGTGCATAGTTGAAGTCTGCGAATGAGCGGTTTAGCTTGAAGGTAATTGTGTTGCCCTTACAAGAAACTGCCTTATCGAATAGTTCTTGCCCGGTCTTCTTATATGGACCAGCGTACTTTGATGAGCCATCGTCATTCTTAGGAATGTCTAGAGCTTGTACGAGGTACTGAGGACCATCTGTGATTACATCCTGTGCGAACGGACGTGAAACTCCGTATGCAACATCAGCACATGTAACAGCTGAGCCGTCTTCCCATGTGCTACCTGGACGTAGTGTGAATGTCCATGTCTTAGCAGCATTGCTTGGCACACCAGTGTTGGTTGCTAAGTCTGCTACTAGAGATGAACCTGCAGAACCTGCTGTTGGCTTGTATGAAACCAAGTTGCGGTAGAGGTATGAGTTGAAGAATGCGATATCGCGGCCTGTGTAAACACGGGCTGGATCTACGTGATCGAATTGTTCTGAGTGGGTAATGAAATACAAAGTTCCACCAGTTTTGGCGGCTGCATTTGCAGTACCTGCGGTACCTACTAGAACGCCAGCAGCAAGAAGTGCAGTTGCAGCTGTTGTAGCTAGAAGGCGACGACGCAAATGACGTGAAGTCATCTTGGACATTTGTCCTCCTTGTAGATGATTTATCTGACTCGCGGCCGCGAATCAGCTATAAACAGTTCGCAATTGATCTCGCGAGATCTCAACTGCTTTGTTGAACTGTTTTTCCCGTATTACTACGGAAAATCTATGTTATTTAGTTGTTTTGCCGCTCTTAACTTATCGGCTTCCCTTGGGATCCAGCGCATCGCGAATTGCATCACCTAACAGGTTTAGCGATAAAACAATGGTCACCAACATAGTTGATGGGATCAAAAGGTAAGCCGGGTCATCGCGCCAGTAGCCAATGGCATCTGAGAGCACTAGACCAAATGTTGATGCCGGCGCTTGCACGCCCACGCCCAAGAATGAGAAGACTGCTTCGGCAGATAAGAAACCTGGCAGTGAGAGCGAAAGGAAAACAATGGCTGTTGGCCAAAGGTTTGGAAGAAGTTCTTTAGTAATAATGCGCCAACTTGAAGCACCCATTGCTTGCGCAGCCATTACAAAATCGCGCTCGCGCATAGACATTGCTTGTGATCGAATTAAACGAGCAAATCCTGGCCAGCCGAAAAATACAAAGAAAGTAACTAGAACCACGATGCGCGCGGCATTGTCTTTAGCAATTCCCATCGCTTCAACGCGCTGCACTAGCGGCAAGCTAAGTGCGATGATCATGAAAGTACCTGGGAAAGAAAGTAAGAAGTCTGAGAAACGACCGACGATGGCATCAACGCGACCGCGGAAGTATCCAGTTGATACACCAATTAACATGCCGAGGCCAATAGTTGAAACACTAGTAATTACCGCAACCGTATAAGAAATTCGAGAACCGTAGAGAAGTAGCGAAAGAACATCGCGACCAGTGCCAGGCTCAACGCCGAGTGGGTGATCAAGTGAGATGCCACCAAATTTTCCGATAGGCATTGCATACTCATTTAGTGTTTCTGGGTAGGTAAGTGTGTTACTCAAGCCCAACAGGCGAACAATGATTGGTGCAAGAACAGCGGCCATGATGAAGAAGATCGCAACCCAGGCGCTAGCTACGCCAACTTTGTTGCGGCGAAAACGTTTCCAGGCAATCTGCTTTGGCGTACGTTGCGCGAAATCTTGAGCGCTATCTTCAACTTCAAGTACGGCATTGTCGGCCAATTAAGGAACCTTTCCACTTCAAAGTTTGCGATTGAGCGTTTCTGCAACTCTGTTGCAAAAACGTAATACCGCACGGTAGATCAGCCTCGGCAAAAGCCCAGGCAAGGTGTGAACGGTACTAAACCTGTGTCTAAATTAAAACCCCATATGTCCGAATTACCCCTTTTTAAGGCTTCGGTTAGGTAACGATTCATATCTATTAGAGATTAGAAAGGGGCCGTCTATGGGTATCCGAACTTGAAGAACGTACGCCTCGGAAAAGCTGAATCGGGATCAAAGCTCCCAAGGTCATCAGTGCCACCCAGAGAATGCCTAAATTAGCGTCAATCATCATGCCGGCAACGGCTGGCCCGATGACGCCAGAGACGCCCCATTGCATTCCCATTAGGGCATTTGTGCGACCGCGCAAGTGTTCCGGTGAAAGTTCATTAGCTAGAGCTGGCGAAGTTGGCGACCAAACCATTTCACCGAACGCGAAAACAATTTGGCTAATCGAAAGCAAAATGCCCGCTACGAAAAGTGGAGCTAGCGGTGCAACACCTACAAATATCCAAGAAAGTGCCCAGATTAAGGAAACTGAAACCAAGGCTCGCTGTTTTGAAATGCGGGCAAGTAATTTTAAAACTAGTGGTTGCAGAACAAATATAGTTATTGTGTTTGCCGCAAAAATTACGCCTAGCCATTTCGGCGATAGATCTAAAACTTGCGTAGCAAATAGCGGAATACCCGACATCGTGGCGCCATAACCAAAAATCATCAGAATTAAACCGCCTAGAGATAACCGCATCAAGCTAGGGATTTTTAATAGTTCAGCATAAGAACCAGTTTGTGGTTCGTTTTCTTTTGCTACGAATTTGCCGACCTCGGGGCCGTGTAATGAATAGATGGCGAGAAAGAAGGCAATGAAAGTGCAAGTATCAACTAGATAAAGAATTTGATAAGAGCGCAGCGAACTATTTGAAACTATCAGCGATGAAATCAAGCCGCCTAAGCCGAGCCCTAAATTAAGCAACATAAAGTTAAGTCCGAAAATCTTCTGGCGATCTTCTGGCTTGGTCATACGGGTCAGCATCACAGTTTGCCCTGGCCAGGTGGTGCTATCACCAATGGCACTAACTGTTGCCACGATTACGGCCGTTGTTTTGTTATCAACAAATGCCCATGCGGCAGTTGCAGAAATTTTTAAGAGCAAACCAGTCAAAATAACTTTCTTAGGGCCGATTCGATCAATTAACGCACCGCTAGGGCCACCGATTACTAATGACATGGCCGCGCTCCAGGCCAGCAATAAGCCACCAAAAGTTGTTGTAAAGCCCCGCATATCGTGTAGATAGACCAAGAGCAATGACATCGTCATTCCCCCGCCAATGGCATTAAACCCAACACCAATTACTAGCCGGCGCGCTTTTGGCGATAGTAAGTCGAAATACTCGGTGAAATAGCGCATTGAGCGAGCCTATAACTCTGCGACAATACCTGTCATGTCCATGAACGCGAGCCCTGGTTTCAAATTTGAAATCAACAAGTCGGCTGAAAATTCATTTGCTCGAACTGGCACGTTAACGACCCCAAATGGCGTAGTTGAAACACCTGCATTTATTCCAGTGGGCACTAAAGCCACAGTTAAATCAGTTTTGCCAGAAGCAATGCGCGAACTTGGTGCTCAAGCACTACTTGCTAATGCTTATCACTTGTACTTACAACCAGGTCCAGAAATTCTTGATGAAGCTGGCGGCTTATCAAAATTCATGAATTGGAATGGCCCAACTTTTACTGACAGCGGTGGTTTCCAAGTTTTATCACTTGGGGTGGGATTCAAAAAAGTACTAGCGATGGATTCCAAAACTTTCCGAGCCGATGATGTAATTGCCGATAATAAGCAACGTCTAGCTCATGTCGATGACGAAGGCGTTACTTTCAAATCGCACTTAAATGGTTCGATGCATCGCTTTACCCCCGAAGTTTCAATGCAGATTCAACATCAAATTGGCGCCGATGTAATGTTCGCCTTCGATGAGTGCACCACGCTTCACAACACTCGTGGCTATCAAGAGCGCGCAATGGATAGAACTTATGCCTGGGCAATTCGTTGTTTAGATGAACATAAGCGATTAACAATTGAACGTACGAATAAGCCTTACCAAGCTCTCTTTGGCGTTATTCAAGGTGCCCAATATGAAGACTTGCGGCGCAAAGCTGCCAAAGATTTAGGTTCACTCGAATCATCAGGTATCTCATTTGATGGTTTCGGCATCGGTGGAGCCCTTGATAAAGATTCACTCGGCACCATTGTGCAATGGGTAAATAGCGAGCTGCCCGAAGAAAAACCTAAGCATTTACTTGGTATTGGCGCCCCAGAAGATCTATTTGTGGGCGTGGAGAGCGGTATCGATACCTTCGATTGCGTACTCGCTTCACGCATTGCTCGCTCTAGCGCTGTCTACACAATGACTGGCCGCTATAACTTAACTAATGCCACTTACAAGCGGGATTTCAATCCGATCGATAGTGAATGCGATTGCTACACCTGCACTAACTACACCCGGGCTTATCTGAATCACTTATTCCATGGCAAAGAGATGATCGCAGCCACCCTAGCCACAATTCACAACGAACGTTTTGTAGTGCGCTTAGTTGATCAAATGCGAGCTGCCTTAAAGACTGGTCATTTCTTTGATCTGAAAGATGAATTCATGGGTCGCTTCAAACATAAATCAGGTCAGCACCACGACTAGTCTGCGAACTTAGCCTTAAAGTCAGCAACTGAAATTTCATAAACATTTTCTGGGCCATCTTCTTCATCTATCTGCACCCCTGTAAAAGGAAACCCAAAGTATTCAATAACTTTAATTGATGGTGCATTATCTGGACTGACCGTATATCTAAATGATTTAACCCCAGGTTGATCTAGCGCCCACATCCACATTGCCATTAACGCTTCTTTAGCAAAACCTTGGTTGTGAAATTCTGGCTCGATCCCTAACCCAATTTCAACCATGCCGTTCTCATCTGGCACGCCATGAAAACTAGTACTGCCGATAATCTCACGGCTTTGTTTCAGCACGATCTGCCGTACGAACCATTTATTACAGCTGGGATCAGTTTTTACTTGTGGCACTCGCCAATGTAGTGGGCCTTGAAAATCAACTAAAACACGATGCGGATTAGTGAAATTAGCGCCTTTAAGAATTGGTGAATCATCTCGTTTTTCAAATAGCGTAATCAGATTCGCACCGCTGATGTGATGTAATTCCAGCCGCTGCGTTACCAGGGTTTCCTGCACCAAATCTAGTTCCGAATCCATCTCACTATCCTAAATTATGAATAGAGTCTGCGCTTTAGATACTGCCTCTTCTCGCCCACTAGCGCTTAATTTGCGATAGATATTGCGCAAGTGAGTCTTCATGGTGTTGTGCGAAATATGGAGCGTTTTTCCGATAGCCGTAATCGGTTTACCAGTTGCAAGCGAGCGCAATACATCTATTTCACGCTTAGTTAACGGTTGGGTCAAGGCCGCATTCTGATTGTTCTTATTATTCATTCGGGCAGCCGCAGCTCGAGCTAATTCTTCGAGATACACAGTTGGCCGCTTAGATGCACTGCGGATAATTAATTCCAGAATTGTGGGGTCTTGTCGCAAGAAAGTCTCTTTAGCACCAACTCGGGCACCGATATCGAGACCTACTTTAAGTGAATCCATCGCCAAAGTTTCCTGCGAAATATTTGCCTCACAACCAACTAAGGATTTCCAAATCTTTTCACGAGCACTATCGGAATCTAAGATTTCTGGCACCGTCTTTTTCTTCACTTCATTCTTTGAAACTGCAGAAAGTGCCTGTCGATATTGGTATGTGAAAATAAGGTCTTTTGGTAAGCGATTTAGAATTTGAGCAGATCGCTCGTAATCCTTAACCCAGAACCTAAGAAAAAGCTCATTGATATCAATTATTAAACTTAAGCCATCTTCGCCTTTGAACTCAGCGGCAAGTTTTCGATGATCACGTACAACCGCAAAAGCTTCTTCGACTTTGCCATTCATCATCAAGATCCGAGCCAGATAACTTTCGGCCATAAATACCCACGGCCATTGCTGCCATTCTCGTGCCAATTTAGCGAGCTTTTCAAATTCTTCAGTTGCTTTATCTGCTTGAGAGAACTCTAAATAGCAACGCCCTTTAATGTAGATAGCCTCGGTATACCCAAAGAATCCTGCGTATTCATTGCGCTCTCCAATTTCTTGAGCTAGCGATGCCGCATCTAGAGCCTGCAGGTATTCACCTTCCAAAAATAACTTCATGGCGCGAATGGTCTGCCAGACAAACAAGTCATCTGGTAAATTACTATCCTTGATAATCTCGCTTACTTCGGCTTCAATCGAATTTAGAGTTTCCGAATCTTCAAAAATAAATGATCGAGCAGCAAATATTCGTAAAATGCCTAGTCGATCAGATTGCTCGATCGCAGGCTCTGTCATAGGCTCACGAAAAATTACTTCCATCTGATTATCAAATTCGGATAACCGGCCGCGGCAGAAAGCAACATGTGCCAATGCTGCAGCATTAATTCGATCAATAAATGGCGACAGTGGCGAATCTTTATAGGAAAATCGCATCTCTTCAATCAATTGAATCGTGCGGTCAAATTCATAACTAACTAAGTGCCCCATAATTGTGGCAAGGTCCGCGAAAACTTTATTTCGAGTGTTATCTAGCGGTAGGTAATTACTCCAATAGAGAATATTTCTGCCATCGCCACGAGTAATTAATTTACGCAAGGCCGGCTTAAACATATTTCGTAAGTATTTAGAATCACCCGACTTTATTGCGTGAGAAATCGCCAAATTCAATTGATTCCGAAGCTGAAAGAGTTCAGAAACCGCTATTTGATTCTGCTGATATTTCTTGCTGTCTGCGCGGGCGATCTCATCAATTGCTTCGCGTGCCGTGTTATTGAATATATACGAACCTTTTTGACCAGCTGTCAGCATTAGAAATACACCTTCGGCAGCGAGTTTGTTCAGATTCACTTCATTTGCCGGCTTCTGCATAATTAATGCAGCTAAATCGAGATCAAAGACTTCAAAACTAGACATGGTGATCAAAAGCTCTTGAGTCTCTTTTGCTAATCTTTCGAATTTGCCGAGAACTAAATTCTTCACCAGACTATCGTCAACTTCTAGCTCGAATTTAATCTCTTCGCCACTTGCAATGATTCCAACTGCTGATGGCCAGCCATGAGTTTGTTGCAAGATTTGATCTAGTTTCTTTTCATTTGTTTCAACACCCGAAACTTGAAGTAAAGATTTAATCTCTTCTTTTGAAAAAATCAAGTCGCCAGCGGTAATTACTGATAGGCGTCCGATACTAGAGAATCGCTTAAGCGAGACTGTCGGCATTATGCGGCGTATTGCGAAAATATGAATATTATCTGGAATCGCATCCATATAAGATTGCGTTACATTTAATTGGTAAGTGAAAGCGTCAACGACATTATCTAGTACTAAGACAATATCTTCCTTAAGATTTGCAATAGCTTGAAAAATTGAGGTAACTGTTTTTGCTTCTAGATCTGGCGCGAAATCCGGAAACTCCTGGCGGATCGCACTTATTAAATATTCAGCTAGCCCGACTGCACTATCGGTTTCTGACATCGTGTACCAAACAACTTTTTTCTTACTTTGTTTTGCCCATTCGGCTAATAGCGAAGTTTTTCCATATCCAGCCGGTGCCACCACCAAGGTGTAGCCAGGGGCTTGACCATCAATTAACTCAAAAAGATGACTTCGGGAAAGGAAATTAGCGGGCAGTTCAGGCGGGCGAATTCGCGAAAGGGTGATATTCGAATCAAGCTGGCTCATAGGGAAAGGGTTACTTAGATGGGCGAGAATTGCTATCTCTAACCCCTAATTTGTCGGGGTTAGGTACTAAATAACCCCCTGTTCTAACCCCGTCACGCGCTTAGCGGCGATGATTACTGGGCGACCGTTCTCGAGCAAATGCACGCTGATGCGATCATCAAATGCGCTACGTAGTTCGGGTGAGTGAATGACTGATTGTGATTCACCATCTAGCAGCACTCGGCCGCTTTGCATGATGATGATTCGCTCTGCATACATAGCACCCAAGGTGATGTCATGCATCGTTGAAATAATGGTGACGCCAGTTGCTTTAATCTCTTCAACTTTGTTGAGTACTGAAATCTGATGATGTAGATCAAGAGCACTGGTTGGTTCATCGAGCAACATGACTTCGGGTTCTTGAACTAGGGCACGCGCGATTAACACTCGCTGCATTTCTCCACCGGAAAGCGTATTTACTAACTGGCTTTGCATTCCTAGTAGCTGAGTTGCCTCTAACATCTCGTGAACAATGTTGCGACTGTGCGCGCTTTCTTTGCCCCAGCCATCTAACTTGGCGCGACCCAACATCACGTATTCAGCCACACTCATGGCCGCTGGAATTGATGGGCGTTGTGGAACGAAGGCGATGTTGAGTGATTTGTTCTTAGCAATCTCTCGATCGTTATATTTAATCGATCCTGAATATGATTGCATACCAAGCATGGTGCGTAACAGCGTTGTCTTACCTGCGCCGTTAGGGCCAACTAAGCAGCTCCAGGTTCCTTCTGGAATATCCAAACTAATTGATTGCAGTACTTCAGTGTTATCAAACCGCACTGAGAGATTTTCGATATTAATCACTGGCTACCTCGATTGCGAGCTCGTAGAACGAATAAGAAGAAGGGCGCACCAACGAATGCGGTAATGACGCCAATAGGTAGCTCTGCTGGAGATAGCAATGTGCGTGCGCCAAGGTCGGCAATTACTAGAAACGCAGCACCCACAAATGCAATTGAAAGTAGTGAACGGTTTGTGGCCCGCTTGGTTAAACCTCTAACTAGGTGCGGAACCACGATTCCCACGAATCCGATTAGACCACTGGCAGATACTGCTGTGGCCGTAGCTAAAGTCGCTGCAGCAACTGCAATCAGGCGGATTTTCTGCGGTGAAACCCCTAAGGAATAGGCCTCTTCATCACTTAGCATCAGCGCATCAAGGACTTTGGAAATACGGATTAACACGGCTAGTGCGATCAGAATATAAAAGCCAGCCCACTTAACTACATCCCAATTGGCAACTGTTAGCTCACCCAGAATCCAGGAATACACCGGGCGCAAAGCTGCACTATTGCGTTGTTGCAAATAAGTTTGAAAAGCTGTTGCAAATGAACCAACTGCAATACCTGCTAGCAACAAAGTGCTGGGATCTGCAAACAACCTACCTGCCACTAAGAAAGTTGCAGCCACCGCAAGTACTCCCCCTAGAAATGCGAAGATTGGCAGCAGGGCATGTAAGTCTCCGCCACCGTTGGTAATGGCAATCGTTGCACCGAGGCCGGCCCCTGATGCGGTGCCAAGTAAATACGGATCAGCCAATGGATTTCTAAAAACACTTTGATAAACCGCACCACTTGTCGCAAGCGCAGCGCCAACTAGCGCACCTAACACCACTCGAGGTAATCGCAACTCAAGTAACAAAGTGCGGTCTTCATTTTCAAGGCCGTTAGGTAGCCCCAATAAAGTTCTGACTATTGCACCAAATTCTAAATTTACCGGGCCGAATCCGACCCCTAACAAACCAGCAATCAGCAGCGCCGCGGCGGCGCTGGCAGTAATCTGCCAGCGCCACACACGATCGATCTGCTTCTTCTTCAACCGGTTACTTCTTTACCTTGCCAATGGCTGCCGCAACGAAGCGATAGAAATCAACTAGACGTGGCCCCCAGCGAGATGGGATGTCATTTGGTAGCGCAAAAATATTCTTCTTAGCTACAGCCGTGATACCAGACCAACCAGCTCGCGCTTTAACAGTTGCAGCACTTTCGCCATATTCAGCATCGGCTAGAAAGATTATGGTGGGATCAGACTTGACTAGGTACTCAGCTGAAAGTTGCGGATACCCATAAGAATCAGCCCCAGCTGCTTTATCGGCAATGTTTATTAGACCAAAGTCATTATAAACCTTGCCAATGAAAGTCTCAGAGGTTGCAGAATAGAGAGTGTTATCTAGCTCGTGAAAAAAGGTAACTTTTCCAGCTACCTTTGCGCGATTCAAGATAGATTTAATTAGCGCCGCCATCTTAAACGTAACTCTTTTGGCTTCTGATGTGTGATCTGTTACTGCGCCCAATATTTCAATTTCTTTATATACCTGAGCTAAGTTCTCAGGCGCTTTCTCCATCAGTACTGGGATCTTTAATTTTTCTAGCGCTTCTTTTACAACAAGAGATTTAACGGCGTCTACTGACAGAATTACTAAATCTGGCTTAAAAGCCACCAGCGCTTCAACATTTGGTTCAAAGGCACTTAGTTCAGTAATCGGAGCTGACTTTGGAAAATTTGAATATGAATCAACGGCCAGGACTTGCTTACCAGCGCCGATTTCAAATAGTGATTCTGTCGCACTTGGTGAAAGCGAAATAATGCGAACTGGCTTCTTGGCAATTATTGTTGAATATCCGCCGGATGAAATAGTTAGTGGATATTTTGTAGCTGTGCTTGCTGCGTTACTTGGTGCAATTGGGGCAAGCAATAGTGCTGTAACCAAGAGCGCGATCGGTCGGAATAAACTTTTAAACATAAAAATACTCCCTCAAGAGATTTGAGGGAGAAAGGGGGCAATTAAACGAAACGTTCCGCGTAAAGGCCCAACCTTCCTCCGAGGTTGGATAACACTTTCGGCGTCACGCCAGGCGACCTGGCTTAGATCTTGCGATCTTTACAGTTGCGGGACAGCACCGGAATCAAACCGGATTTCGCTAAACGCAACGCCACTTGATTTCTACGGATACCCGCTTGGATCAAGTGCGCTGAACCTATCACGGCCAATCGCAAGTGGCTATTTAGGGCGTTTTCTTCGGAATTTCGCGCCTAAACCCCACACGGTTACTCGATAAATAGCTTCAAAAACAATCTTTCTCGACATTTTGCTAACTCCATATTTACGTTCTACAAAGGTGATGGGGACTTCGAAAATATTGCCACCTAGCTGAGCCATTCGCATTGTCATCTCAATTTGAAAGCAGTAACCCTCGCTCTTTACCGATTCCAAATCAATCTGAATCAATTTTTCGGTGCGATATATTCGAAAGCCCGCGGTCATGTCTTTTACTTTGCCACCCAGCAATAACTTGGCATAAACATTGGCAGACCTTGATAGCCATTGCCGGCGGCGAGCCCAATTCTCTACCGCGCCTCCTGCCACCCAACGAGAACCAATTACTAAATCTGGTTGCTTCTCTTGCATTGCAGTCATTAGCAAAAGCAAATCACTAACTTGGTGTGAACCATCGGCATCCATTTCAATCAAATATTTATAGCCACGATCCTCGCCATATTTAAAGCCAGCTTTATACGCACTGCCCAAACCTAATTTTTTCTTTCGCTCCACAACAACGATACGGCCACTTTCCAAACCAAGTGCGCGACAAGCATCAGCTGTGCCATCTGGTGAACCATCATCAACAATCAAGATATCGAGATTCAACTCGAGCAATTGTGGCAATAAAACGCCAATACTGGTTATCTCGTTATAGGTGGGAACGATTACTAAATAATCGCGATTCATCTAACTGCAGCCCCGCAAGTATTAGTGGGTTAACGTAACTTTAGAAAGGCCAACCGGTGCATCTGGATCAAAGCCAGATTTCTTAGCAAATTCGAGCGAGAATCTTTGCAGTGAGATGGCATCGACAATGGTTGATTCCATTTCATCACGGCAATCAGAGCCAGCAATAACAATGTCACCAGCCTCTGGTGAGCCACCATTGCCAACCCAGAAAATGCGCCCAGTAATCGCACGAATACGGGTGGTAGCTTCAGAAATCGAGTTAAGTGGCAAATGAGCTGGCGCCAAAATAAACACTTGGGTTTGTGGAGTTAGTGCAGAGATTGGACCATGCAGATAATCAGCAGTTGAAAGTCCTTGTACCGAAACTTTGCAGGTCTCTTGAATCTTAAGGGCAGCTTCGCGAGCATTTGGATATGCAAAGCCGCGGCCAAGAACCACAGTTTCATTCTCTCGGCTGCAAGCTGCAACTGCATCAGAGACTAGTGAGGGATTGCTAGTTAGCTTTTCAGCTTGGGCAACCAATAAATCGCCATCAATTTTTAAGTTTGCCCAAGTTGCTACTAACAAATATGAAGTTAAAAGTTGAGCAGAATAACTCTTAGTCGCAGCAACTGCTAATTCAGCTCCGGCTTGTAGATCTAAGTGATGATCGGCAGCCTTTGCCAGTGGTGAATTAGCATCATTAGTTAATGAAATTAACTTTGCGCCTGCGCTTTTGGCAGACTTTGCAAAAGCTACTAAATCTGGGGATTGACCGCTTTGGCTAAGTGCGACAACTAATACGCCGTCATAGTGCAACTTGGCATCATAAATTGTTACCGAAGATGGCGACGTTAATCCGCAGGGCAGACCGAGTTTTGTTTCTACTAAATATTTTAAGAAGTGCGCGGCGTTATCTGAGGTGCCACGGGCCAAGATTAAAACTGATGAGATTTTGTTGGTACTTAAAATATCTCTGACTGGCTCTAGGGCGTCGAGGTTGCTCAAGATACGGCGGAAAACCTTTGGGGTCTCTGCGATCTCCGAGGCCATAACGGCGCCGAGTGAATCATTAGCCATATTCATGAGGCTATCTTCCCATAATCCTTAATGGGCTTCCAACGCCTCTTTTAAGCGCACCAAAGTCTTAGCAACGACTAATTGAGTCCAGGGATAGGCCTTACGAAACTTAAGCCAGCTCTGTGAAATGGATTTACGGCCATCAAATGATTCGGTTACTTCGCATCGATTTGGGCTGATTTCACGAATTTCATAACGCCAGCGCCAGCGGCCTGCATGGCGCCAGGCAATTAACTTATTTTCTTCAAACTCAACAACGGTATTCATAATTTGGTAATCAATTCCAAGGTGCATGGCCATACCGAACTTTGCACCAAGAGATAAACGCTCTGGCCCGCTGATGCTATTTTGAATGGTGTTTGAACCATCAATCTCTTTATGACGAGCTGGATTTGCCAACAGATCAAAGATTTTTGCAGCCGGAGCGTCAATGACAATTCGAGCGGATTTGATCTTGGGGTTGCCCGTTTCGAAAATCTCAGCTCGAACTTTGTCGCCTTCAGCCATCATTATCTTTGCCTCTCTATTAGCATCGCTTAATGCTAATCCTTCTGCCTCCTAGTGAGAAGAAGAAATCAGCAACTGGCTCAGAAAAATTCGATTTAAATTCACTGGTCTTCGCATCTGATTTATCTGATACTCGAATGGCAGCAATAGCAAGTCATGACTCGTCACGAACTTCGCCGGCTATCGAAATCTATGATGGCGTTCTCTATCAAGGACTGAACTGGAAAACTCTTTCAGCAGCCGAACAAAAAAGAGCCAACTCTAAAGTGCTAATAGTGTCGGCGGTCTTTGGCTTAGTTAAACCACTGGATCAGATATTTAGCTACAAAGTAAAGATTGATAATAAATTATGGCGTGATGCAATTGCCCAAGTAGCAGCTAAGTTTTCAGATGAATTAATTATTGACTGTCGTTCTTCAACATATAAAGGAGTTTGGTCAATAAATCCGGCAAACACAGTTGAGGTAAGAATATTTCAAGTTGTTGCAGGCGAGCGAAAAGTAATTACTCATATGTCTAAGAAATATCGCGGTGCACTAACTAGACATTTGCTAACCCAACCCACTGACCCAATCACGCCGGCTGATGTGCAACTTATCGCTGCACAATTATTTAAGTGCGAGCTTAACCCGCCTGCCGATGCTCAGCCATGGGCTCTTGATCTACTGATTTTAGAATGACAAAGTAGGCGCGATAGACTAGAAGCATGGTGATGCACAAGGTAATTCTGTACTACTGCTTCACACCTATCTCTGACACCGCTGCAGTTAAATTGTGGCAGCGGGCCCTTTGTGAATCACTCGGATTAAAAGGTCGAATTATTATTTCGAAGCATGGCATTAATGGCACTTTAGGTGGCGAGATTGAAGCGCTTCGCACCTATGTAAAGCAAACCAAGAAGTATGACCCTTTCAGCAAAGTAGATTTTAAGTGGTCCGCAGGCGATGGCACCGAGTTTCCTAAGCTATCGGTCAAGGTTCGCAAAGAGCTAGTGGCATTTGGTAACCCGGATGAAATTCAAGTCACCGAGAATGGCGTAGTCGGTACCGGCACTCATTTACGTCCTGAGCAAGTTCACGAATTAGTAGCAGAACGTGGAGATGAAGTTGTCTTCTTTGATGTTCGCAACACTTTAGAATCCAAAATTGGCAAATTTAGAAATTCGATTGTCCCTGATGTTGAATCTTCACGGGACTTCGTGGCTGAAATTGAAAGTGGTAAGTACGATCATTTGAAAGACAAACCAATCGTTGCATACTGCACTGGTGGCATTCGTTGTGAGGTGATCTCCGCTGTCATGAAAACACGTGGCTTTGAAGAGGTTTATCAAGTCAAGGGTGGAATCGTTCGTTACGGAAATAGATATGGCGATGATGGTCTTTGGGATGGCTCACTCTATGTATTCGATGATCGTATGGCGATAGATTTCTCATCAAAGACTAAAACTATTGGTGAGTGCGAAGCCTGCTCTGTGCCAACCAAGATTTACGTAAACTGTTCAAATATTGCTTGCCATAAGCTGGTTTTGCTCTGCAAACCATGTGCGGCTAAAGATCGCTCAAGTGGTTGCGAGCATGACTTATCGAAAAAGCGTGATTCTTCTCTTATCGGCTAAATTTTAGAGATTAGCTGCTTCGCGAATCATGCGGATATAAAACTTATTGGCAACCCGCGTACTTGGTTTTGGTTCGCCCATCGCAACAAAATCTAACTTTTCATATGCCGCAATCGCTGAATAGTTATCTTCCCAAACACCTAACCCCTGACGCTGCCAGCCCTTCTCTTGCGCATGTTCATCTACAAACTTCATCATGGCTTTTAATAGCCCAACTCCACGATATTCCGGCGAACTCCAACAACCACCGACCCAAGCTGTTGCGCCAAAGTCACCTTTTAAATTCTCAACCGTCATGATCGCGCTATCAACACCATCGACAGATGCAACTAAATAATTGAGGTTTTCAAACTTAGCTCGCCACTCAGATTCGCTTTGTGCACTCTCGATTTCTAGATTTCCACCAAAAGCATGAGCGCTATCTCGCAGCGAAGCTAGGCGCAATTCTCTAGCTCGAGCCCACTGCTCAGCAGTTAATAGTTCGACCCTGATCTGACTCATATCTCATTATACATTTTGAAAAAGCAATTAAGCAGGAGATTTTGTAGCAGCTGGCTTCTTGCTTGGTTTAATTGGTTTTGCTGGTGGCGTTGGCGCTGGCACCGGTGTTGGTTTAGTTGGCTTCATTCCTGGTTTGACTACAGCTTCAAGTGCAGCATTTCGCGCAGCAATTGCTAAATCCAATTCAATTTTTCCAGCAGCGTTAGCCGCTTTTTTATCTTTTGCAGTAACTGCAGCAGTAACAGCAGCAATAGTTCGAGCTTGGATTGCATCAGCATCACTTTTGAATTTAGTAGCAATGTCCTTGCGTGCTTGCTCTGCAGCTTTTACTGCTGTGTTCCAGTTTTGCATTGCTGTCTTAAAGTTCTCTTGCTCCGCTTTTAATGCAATGTTCCAATTTGCCAGCGCAGTTTTATACTGCGCAAACGCTAATTGGTAGTCGCTCTGAGCATCAGCTAGCGCGGTATTTGTCGAAGCAAGAAGCGAAGTCGCAACAAGTGCGATTAATACGAGGCGCTTTTTCATCTTCGACCTTTCTATAACCCGTCCCTGGGATGAGTTAAGGATGCGGGATAACTTTGTGAAATCCGTGTGAATCTTATTGATTTCACGAATGAAATGGGTGAACTCGCCTGCCTGCCCTACCCATTGAGTGCTTAACGAACTAGCCTTGCCAACATGTCTGAACGGCCAACAGTCTTAGTAATCGATGACGAGCCGGGGGTCCGCGATCTAATTAGTGAGGCACTTAGCCTCTCTGGGATTACCGCAGTTTCGGCAGCCGATGGCCTTGAGGCGCTCTCGTTCCTGCGCCGCGAAAGATTTGATCTACTAATCCTTGATATCAATATGCCGAAACTAGATGGCTTAGCTTTGCTCGAAAAATTACGTTCCGAAGGTGCATCGGTGCCGGTACTGATGCTCAGTGCTCGTGCCGACAAAACTGACATTAATCAAGGTTTGCGAATTGGCGCCGATGATTACTTAACTAAACCTTTTAGTATCGAAGAGTTGGTATTGCGCGTGAAAGCAATCATGCGCCGAAGTAAAGGTGAAGTTGCCGAAGTCAAAGTTCTAACCTGCGGGCCCATCTCAATGGATTTTTCTAAGTATTCAGTTAAGTTCAATGATCAGGTAATCGATCTATCCCCTACCGAGTTCAAACTTCTAGAGCAATTAATTCTAAATCGCGGAAGTGTTGTCACCAAAGAAACTCTGCTCTCAGAAGTGTGGGAAATAGATTTCAAGAGCAGCTCTACTGTGGTTGATACTTACATTTCTTATTTACGTAAAAAGCTCCACATCGATGGCTTTGATGGAATTAAGACAGTACGTGGTATCGGTTTTCAGATTGTCGCTGATTAATGAAGTTGCAAACTCGCCTTACCGCACTCGTATCAGCGATTATTATTTTGATTTCAGCCGCAATTGGTCTATTTGCAATCAGTATCACCGAAAACAGCGAAATTAGCCGAGTTGATTCAATTCTTTCTACAACTGTAAATCAGTTGGTTGAAACCCAGGATGAACCACTTTCCCTTGCTTTACTTTTGGCAGATCAAAGTGACCTGAAATTTACAGTTTCATATATCTCTGCGGCTCGTGAAATAACCGCGCTTAATCAGAGTTCTGGCGATCTAGATGGCGTGCCGACCGACCAAGATTTATCAGCAGCTAGAGCTGAAGGTTTAACCCTAGATATCGATGGCGTAAATCGCATTAGAGCAATTGCGTTACCAGATGACGAATTCTTGGTTCTCTCAGTTTCACTTGCTGATATCAAGACGGCTAAGAGCCAAAATATCCGATACTTATTCCTCTTCACGCTCGCAATGGTTCTCCTTGGTATCGCGGTTTCAAATTACCTATTCCGCCGTGATAACGAGTTAAATGAAGTTGTAAATTCACTCCAGAAGAATCAAGAAAATATGCGCGAATTTCTCGGGGATGCCTCGCATGAACTGCGAACTCCACTGACTGTAATTAAGGGTTATGTAGAGCTGTTGAGTAAAAATAAGACGCAAGCACCCGAAATTAGGTCTGGTTACTACGACCGAGTTGGTCATGAAATTGAGCGCATGCAAGCACTAATAAATGACTTATTACTAATTGCCGAACTTGAAGATCAAACACCAGTTGCACCTGAGATCATTAATTTCTCACGCGAAGTTGCGCATTTAAGTAATGATTTAAAAACCTTGCAAACTATGCGTCCAGTTGAGACCAAAATTGAGCCCGGAATTCTGGTCGACATCTCTCAGAATTACGCGCAGCAGATGCTGGCTAATATTTTTGCAAACCTTCGACGACATACGCCCGAGGATTCACAAGTTCTTATTGTTTTGGCTACGGCCGGCAATAAGGCGGTCTTAACTATTTCTGACGCTGGGCCTGGATTTCCGGAAGAAGTTTACAAGTCTGGGATTCAGTATTTTCAGAGATTTGATCGCTCGCGATCACGTGAATCAGGTGGCAGTGGTTTGGGAATGACAATTATGAAACGAATAATAGAAAATGCCGGCGGTTCTATCGGGCTTAGCGAAAGTGAATTCGGCGGCTTAAAGATTGAGATTATTCTGCCAATTAGTCGTGACTAAACTGACTATCTAAGTGTTAGCTAATTACCCCAGTTGCCAGCAATACCAATAAGAGTGAGCCAAGCCCAATTCGATAAATGATAAATGGCGCAAAGCTCTTAGTAGAAACAAACTTAAGCAACCAAGCAATTACCGCATAGCCAATTACAAACGCGATACTTGTTGCAAGCAGAGTTTCACTAATTGTGAAGGTGCCGGTATCGCCGCCCTGATCAATTGCCCCTTTAAGTTCATATAAACCGCTACCAAATACCGCTGGTAGAGCTAACAAGAACGAATAGCGAAGGGCTGCTTGGCGGCTGTATCCAAGGAACCTACCCATTGCAATTGTGGCACCTGATCTAGATACACCTGGCAACAGTGCTAGCGATTGCGCAATTCCATATAGCAAACCATCGCGCACACTTAGATTTGATAGATCGCGATGACTATTTCCATACTTATCTGCGATGCCCAGAATTACACCAAAGATGATCAACGTGCTTGCGATCAACCAGAGTGAGCGAAAATCATTGCTAATGACATCTTTACCGAGGTAGCCCAATACGCCAATTGGCAAACTTCCAACAATTATTAACCAACCCATACGGGCATCTGATTTTTCACTTGCAGTCAATGTAGAACTCTTGGTTATTTGACGAACCCAAGCCGAAATAATCTGTTTAATATCGTTGCGAAAGAAAATTAATACAGCGAGCTCGGTACCGATTTGGGTGATTGCAGTAAATCGAGCACCTGGATCTTCGGCAGTTCCGAATAGTGCGCCTGCGATGCGGATATGTGCACTAGATGAAATCGGTAAGAACTCAGTTAAACCTTGGAGGGCACCAAGAAATATTGCTTCGAACAAGGCAGCTCCTATTGATAGTCTGAATTAGAAGCCCATCTTATCGAGAGATCTCCTCTAAACTCTGGAACTGTGAATGATTACGAGGCAGAGACTGAAGAGCGTTGGGGCGATACTGCTGCTTTTCAACAATCTAAAGCGCGCACTTCAAAGTATTCACACGCAGACTTTGCTGCAGCCAAAGTAGATCAAGAAGCCGTCACTGAAAGATTTGCAACTGCCTATGGAAATGGCGTTGATTACAAGTCTGCAGATGTCCAGGCAATGGTGGTTGCTCATCGAGAAGCAATTTCTAAATGGTTTTATGACTGCAGCGTTGAAATGCAGCGTAATTTAGCTCTTATGTATGTACAAGATGAGCGTTTCAAGAAATATTACGACGGCCGAGTTCGAGGCCTAGCTCAATACGTGCACGATGCCATCATGGCGCAATAGCTAAATCTAAATCCCAAGTAGCTTCGCGCTTTGCTCCCAGAGTTTTACTGCTAGGTCAGCATCATTTGCTTGTTCATGTGTCGCACCAGGTTTGCGAAGATCGTAATACTCCCCTAATTGCCAATCTGTGCCCGCAGCACCTTCGGCAATCCAAATCAACTGATCGGCGCCGGCATCAGGTGAAATCATGGGCAGCGTCGGTTTTCCCTCAGAGTGGTAAACCTTATGGAAAGCACTCGTCGGGTCAGATGCAAAATTAGTTGAAACAACGCCTGGGTGAAATGCCACTGCTTCAATTCCAGCTGCGCGGTAACGTCGATCTAGCTCTTTAGTAAACAAGATATTACAAAGTTTGGCTGTGCCATATGCGCGCTTCTCGTCATAACTAATTTCATTATTGAGGTCATCTAAATCTAATTGACCCCACATTTTGGCAGTCATGCTAGATGTGTTAACCACAGTTGCTTTGCTGGAAACCAATTTGTCATATAATAAGTGCGTTAACAAGAATGGCGCTAAGTGATTAACTTGGAAAGTTCGCTCAAAACCGTCAACCGTCTTTTGAAATATTCCGAACATGACACCAGCATTATTAGCCAAGACACCGATTGCTTCATATTTATTGATTAGTGATGAAGCCAGTTGAGCCACTTGATCTAAATCAGCGAAATCTGCAATCTCAAATGGTGCTGATATCTCACTTGCAATTGCCTTTGTCTTATCTGGGTCGCGGCCAACAATTACAACGTTGTGACCATTGGCTTTTAGTGTGCGAGCAGCAGCTGCGCCGATGCCATCGCTGGCGCCAGTAATAACAATAGTTTTAGACATTAACTCTCCATCACTTAGGTGGCTAAAGTACCGCTGAAAATGGCATGATGATCCTCTTAATTCACTTACTTTGAAGGGTGGCCGGCATTAATACTGACACCGCCCTGCAACCTTCAACGCGCACCACAGACATTTTGAGTTACGCCCACGATGCTTCACATTACTTACTTAAGCCAAAGGCGATCTACACCCCTGAAACCAAAGAACAACTGGCTGAGATATTTGCGCTAGCAACCGAACTTGGCATCGGAGTTACTTTTCGTTCCGGTGGCACCAGTCTTAGTGGGCAAGCCACCAGTGATGGCTTCTTAGTTGATACCCGTAAGAATTTTCGGGGCATTAAAGTTGGCGAAAATGGCGAAGTAGTTTCAGTTAATCCAGGTGCCACAGTTCGCGCAGTTAATACTTCGCTAGCTCGCTTTAAACGCAAACTGGGCCCAGATCCAGCAAGTGAAGTCGCCTGCACAATCGGTGGCGTAGTTGCCAATAATTCCAGCGGCATGTGTTGCGGCACTGAGCAGAATTCTTATCGCACTATTGCCTCAATGGTTCTCGTTCTCCCAAATGGTTTAGTCATCGATACCGGTACCGCAGATGCTGATGAGATTTTAAAGAGTAAAGCGCCTGCAATTCATGCTGGCCTAATTGCCATTCGCGATCGAATTCGCAATAAGTCTGATTCAGTTGCTCTGATTGAAAGACTCTTTAGCATTAAGAACACCATGGGCTATGGCATTAATTCATTCCTTGATTTTGATTCCCCAGTAAAGATTTTGGAACATTTAATTGTTGGCAGCGAAGGCACGTTGGCTTTTGTGGCTGAAGCAACTTTTAACACCGTTCCTGCCTACTCCCATCTTTCAACTGGTTTATTGATCTTTGAATCACTAGCTGATGCCACAAGATGCTTACCAGATCTAGTAAAGGCTGGCTTTGCTGCAATTGAACTAATGGATGCCACTAGTTTGCGCGTAGCCCAACGTGATCCGGAGGCAACAGCTGAGTTAAAGGCAGTTTCGGTAGTAAATCACGCCGCGCTTTTAGTCGAGTTCCAAGAGGCAACTGCTGCCGAACTGGCCAGCAAAGTAAGCGCTGTAACCCCTTTATTAAGCACTTTGCCCCTGTCTCAACCAGCTCAACTAGCCAGTGACCCAGTTACCCGCAACCAAATCTGGCACATTCGTAAAGGTTTATATGCCGCTGTCGCCGGCAATCGTCCATCTGGCACAACAGCACTATTAGAAGATATTGCCGTACCAGTTGCCGAACTTTTGACTACCTGCGAAGAGCTAATCGCTCTGCTGATCAAACATGGCTATACCGATAGCGTAATTTTCGGCCATGCCCGCGATGGCAATATTCACTTTTTGATTAATGAAGAGTTCGAAAATCCAGTCAAGATGAAACGCTATAAATTATTTACCGAAGAGATGGTTGAACTAGTTCTAGCTCACGGTGGGACGTTAAAGGCTGAACACGGTACTGGTCGCATGATGGCCCCATTTGTGCGCAGACAATATGGTGATGAACTCCATGAAGTCATGTGGGATATTAAGAGGTTAATTGATCCAGCTGCAATTTTAAATCCAGGAATTATCTTGAGTGAAAATCCTGAAACTCATCATGAAAACCTCAAAGTATTTCCCAAGATTCAAAAAGTTGCCGATAATTGTGTTGAGTGCGGATACTGCGAACCTATTTGCCCAAGTAAAGATCTAACGCTGACTCCGAGAAAACGAATCGTGCTGCAGCGCGAATTGGTACTAGCAAAAGCAGCAGGTGATACCTCACTTGCTCGAGAAATTGAAAAAGAATTCGGCTATGACGGTAAAGACACCTGCGCCGTTGATGGCATGTGTGCCACGACTTGCCCGCTATCGATTAATACCGGGTCACTCGTTAGTGAATTACGTTCAGAGAGTTCTTTGCATATCTTTAAACTGGCCTGGAAACTAGCCGCCCAGAATTGGTCGTTATTTACTCAGGCAGCTGCGGCAGCGCTAAAGATCGCGAATCTGATTCCAGGTTTAAATAGATACCCAACAGGTGGATCTATCCGCAAAGCAGCGCCAATTAATGACTTTGATGCCATTTTCTTCCCTTCGTGTACGGGCACACTTTTTGGTACTAGCGATTCTGCCGGCACTTTTATGACTCTAGCCAAGCGGGCTGGAATCAAACTTTCTATTCCAACTGGCATTGAATCGCTCTGCTGTGGCACGCCCTGGAAATCGAAGGGTTATGCCGATGGCTATGAAGTTATGAGTAGCTCTGTAATTGGTGCCTTAACCAAGGTCGCAAATGGCAAGCAGATAACGATCGTTACTGATGCCTCTTCTTGCTCAGGGGGTTTAACTGAACTGCTCGCAAGAGAGCCAAACTTGCAAGTGATTGATGCTGTGGAATTCACCGAAAAACACATCTTGCCTAAACTTTCAATCAAGAAAGTTAAATCAGTAGCCGTTCATCCAACTTGTTCAACCACGACACTTGGCATCAGCGGATCACTTAATAATTTAGCTAAATCAATTTCAGATGAAGTCTTTGTTCCAGAGAATTGGGGCTGCTGTGCCTTTGCTGGTGATCGTGGCTTAACCTTCCCAGAACTAACAGCCTCTGCTACCAAAGATCAAGCGAGTGAAATCAAAGCACGCGAAGATGCCTATTACATCTCAGCTAATCGCACCTGTGAAATTGGCATGACTACAGCAACTGGCAAGCAATACCGCCATGTTATTGAAGTGCTAGAAGAGCTTTCTCGCTAAATATCGAAGCGATCAGCGTTCATCACTTTAATCCAAGCGGCAACAAAGTCATTAACAAACTTAGCCTTGTTATCATCTTGGGCATATAGCTCTGCATATGAGCGCAATACCGAATTAGATCCGAAAACTAGATCAGCTCGAGTAGCCGTGAACTTAACTTCGCCAGTATTGCGGTTGCGCATGTTGTAGAGGTTCACACCTGCTGGTTCCCATACGTAATCCATATCAGTTAGATTCGTAAAGAAATCAGGGGTTAATGAGCCTATTTTCTCGGTAAAAACGCCATGTTTGGTGCCACCGAAGTTTGTACCAAGAACACGCATACCGCCAAGCAATACCGTCATTTCAGGCGCTGTTAGCCCCATCAACTGTGCGCGATCAAGTAGTAGTTCTTCAGGTGTAACTACATAATCTTTTGCTTGCCAATTGCGGAAACCATCGTGAATTGGCTCAAGGGGTGCGAATGAATCAGCATCAGTTTGTGCAGCTGTTGCATCACCACGACCAGGAGTAAATGGAACTTCGACATTGTGTCCGGCAGCTTTCGCCGCCATTTCAACACCAACGCCACCAGCTAAAACAATGACATCGGCAATTGAAGCACCGCTCTTTGTTGCAATTGGTTCAAGAACTGAAAGCACGCGAGCTAAACGTGCTGGCTCATTTCCTTCCCAATCTTTTTGTGGTGCTAAACGAATGCGAGAACCATTGGCACCGCCACGCTTATCTGAACCACGGTATGTGCGAGCACTATCCCAAGCAGTTGTAACAAGATCAGCAACTGATAAACCAGAGGTCGCAATCGCTTGCTTTGCTTCAGCCACATTGAATTTGGTATTGCCAGCCGGAACTGGATCTTGCCAAATTAAATCTTCGGCCGGAACATCAGGCCCGATGTAGCGAACCTTTGGTCCCATATCGCGGTGAGTTAATTTAAACCACACACGCGCAAACGCATCATCGAATGCAGCTTGATCTTTTTGGAATCTCTCTGAAATTGCGCGATATGCAGGATCTATCTTCATGGCCATATCAGCATCAGTCATCATTGGGTTGTATTTGATTGACGGATCTTCAACATCTACTGGCTTGTCGGCTTCATCAATGTTAATTGGTTCCCATTGCGTGGCCCCAGCCGGAGACTTCTTCAACTCCCAGTCATACTTAAAGAGCAGATCGAAATAGCCACCATCCCATTTAGTTGGGTTAGTGGTCCAAGCCCCTTCAATTCCGCTGGTTACAGTGTCGCGACCAATGCCACGAGTGGTGTGGTTCATCCAGCCCAGACCAGCCTCTTCTAGCTCAGCAGCCTCTGGCGCTGGTCCTAGATTCTTCGCGGAACCATTTCCATGTGCTTTACCAACAGTGTGACCACCGGCAGTTAGAGCCACAGTTTCTTCGTCATTCATTGCCATACGGGCAAAAGTCTCGCGAATGTGGGCTGCGGTTAATAGTGGATCAGATTTTCCATTGATACCTTCAGGGTTAACATAGATCAAGCCCATCTGAACTGCAGCAAGTGGATTGGCCAATGTCGATGCATCTTTAACATCTTCATAGCGTTCGTCACTTGGTGCTAGCCACTCTTTTTCATTACCCCAATAAATATCTGTCTCTGGATACCAAATATCTGGACGACCAAATGCGAAACCAAATGTTTTTAGCCCCATAGATTCATATGCAATCGTGCCAGCTAGTACTAATAAATCTGCCCAGCTAACTTTGTTGCCATACTTTTTCTTAATTGGCCAAAGCAGTCGACGCGCTTTATCTAAGTTCGCGTTATCTGGCCAAGAGTTAAGTGGTGCAAAACGATTACTTCCTGAACCAGCACCGCCGCGACCATCGGCCACGCGATAGGTACCAGCTGCATGCCATGAAAGACGAATCATGAGCCCGCCGTAGTGACCCCAGTCAGCTGGCCACCAGCTCTGACTATCTGTCATCAGTGCATGCATATCTTTCTTAAGGGCTGCAATATCTAGCTTCTTGAGCTCTTCTAAATAATCAAAGTCTGCGCCAAGTGGATTGGTCTTAGTGTCATGTTGATGCAAGATTTCCAAGTTAAGGCTCTTTGGCCACCAGTATTCGTTAGCAGAATCAGCCGTGGTATTTGCGCCGTGCGGTACTGGACATTTTCCTGAATCAGACATGAGATGACCTTTCAATACTTTGAACGTTATATAAGGATCCTAAAGGAGTTCAGCAGAAGTGCAATTTATAGCCTTTTTCCCGTCAAAACATGAGATTTAAGTGAATTGAAATGGAATTCTCTTGAACCGAAACAATCCGGAGAACTAGGATTTGCGACATGACCGATCCTGCATTGTTAAGACTTTATAAGCACATGGCTTGGGCGAACCATTCTGTGTTTAGCCAACTCAGTGAACTTCCAGAAGAAGCACTTTCATTTTCAGCCTGGAATCCAGAGTGGACGGTTGGCGCCATCGCTAATCACATCGTGATGGGTCAATCTCGTCTTCTTGCCCGTTTGAAGAAAGAAGATGCACCTGCCGAAACCCCATTTCCACTTGCTGCCGAAGGCATGAAAGCACTCGCCGCTCAATCGCTTAAAAATGATGAGGCATTTCTGAATTGGATAGATAAACCAGAAGAGCTGCTGACCTTTGTTCGCTACGAAAAGACGGTCTCATTTCTAAATACAACGATCGTTGCCCAAACCGTTAATCATGGTATTGAACATCGCGCACAAATCGCTGACATTCTGGCAGTGAACAAAATGGATGTAATTAACCTAGATGCTCTTGACCCTATTTCTTATGAAAGAGCCCACCGAAGCAATTAGTAAAAAGCAAAAGGGACTTGGTGATTAACCAAGTCCCGTTTACTACCAAACAAGCGAGCTGTAAGTATTGCCTAAAACATTGTTACTCGGAGCATTAATCCAAGAAAGAATTCCAGCTAGTTACTTTCCATCCCAATTAGCAAGTTCTGCTGCAAATGGATCAAGACCCATTGGGCCGATCTTTAGCGCATAGGTGTGGAACTTCTTAAGTGTGAATTCAGAACCTAGCCGCACTTTTGCATCTTCGCGAGCTTTCATCCAAACGCGCTCGCCTACTTTGTAGGAAATAGCTTGGCCGGGCCAACCTAAGTAGCGATCTGTTTCGCTACGTGAATGATCTTCATCAAGTAACGCTTGTTCGTTTAGAAGTTTGCGTGAGGATTCGGCGTTCCAAACGTTGCCATCGAAATCGGTGTAGCCAAGGTGCATTCCGATATCTACAACAATGCGAGCAGCACGCAACGCTTGCGCTGATAAATAGCCCATTTCAATACCGGGTTCATCAAAGGCGCCAAGTTCATTCATAAAGCGTTCGGCATATAGCGCCCAACCTTCGCCATAACCACTTATCCAAGCCCCATTAATTTGAAAACGTGAGAGGCGATCCTTTTCAATTGCAACCGTTGCGCATTGCAAGTGATGACCAGGAACTGCCTCGTGATACCAAGTCGAAACTAAGTGCCAGCTACTGACTTGATCTTTACCCAACATCGGAATCCAGGTTGTGCCCGGGCGAGATAAATCCTCTGATGGTCGGTTGTAATAAGGAGCAGATGCACTGCCTTCAGGAGCTAGGCGGGCTTCGCAGATTTTGATGCGATCATCAATTTCAAAGTACTCGCCATCCATACGCACTATTGCGGCATCGGTGAAATCTTGCAGGTACTTAATCACATTTGCTGCACCCTTGATTACATACTTTGGATCATTATCTAAGTGATCGGCAACCTCGCGAAGAGTTTTAGCGCCAGGCTTTATTTGTTCGGCGATCTCCCACATGCGGGCATTGATAGCTTTGAGATCTGCCATGCCCCATTCATATGTGGCACGAAGATCTAACTTTGCGCCAGTGAAGTAGCGTGCCCAGACCGCGTAACGCTCTTCGCCAACTGCGTCATTTGGGGTTGCAATTGGTAAGTATTCATTCTTAAGAAACGCTGCTGCTTCAGCAGCAGCTTTTTCAGCTAGCTTCGCATTCGCATGAATTGCTGGGTATTTACCTTCAGCATCGAAGTTCTTACACATCGCACCAAAGCCACCATTTGCATAGCTTTCAAGTTGCTCGATAACTCCACGCACCTGACGTTGCGCAGTTGTCTTGCCGCTCTTAGCAACTTCCATGATTGCGCCAGTCCAAGACTTATATGCGCCATCAACAGCCATCAAACGCTTAGCGATATTGTCAAAATCTTGATCAGTTGCCTTTGGCATTAATTCAAAAATAGAGCGCACGTTAGAAGGTGGTGAGGTCAGCACGTTCCAGAGCACAAATGACTCTTGGCTCTCGTGTAGCGCAAGTGATGACTCAAGGCGCTCTTTCATAACAGTCTGGGCAATACGATCAATCTCATCTATCGGCTTTAGCGCCATCAGCTTGTTCAGAGTTGCCTTGGTTAGATCAGCAGCCTTCTGAGCTTCGGCGATTGAGAAATCATTAAGTTTGTCTTGATTTAACCCGTTGCCCAGGTAAGTGCAACCCATGGGGCTAAGGGCGGCAGCGTCATCAACATAGGTGTGGCTGAGTTCGAAGATAGGAGATCTAAATGTCATAGGAGAATCCTGCCAAAGCGCCTCTTTTTTGTCCATGCGGAAAAGCAAAAGAGACTTGGTGATTAACCAAGTCCCAGTTACTACCAAACATCCGTGGTGAAAGTATGGCCTAAAAATTTCTTACTCGGAGTAACAAATAGTCAACACTTTGTTTGATTAGTGCGCGTACTCCGTATTGTCCATTGATTTCTTAGGCAAGAAGAAGGTGATCAGCAGGAAGATTGATACCAAGCCAACCTGAAGTAACAATGCATTTCTAAATCCTTGATCAATCTGGCCAGTAGTCACTTTGTTAAAGAAGACAGTGCCGAAAATTGCCACACCTACAGATGCACCAATCGACTGAATCGCGGAGAGAACGCCAGATGCCGAGCCCACTAATTCATCTTTTATAGCTAGCAAGATGGCATCGAATAAAGCGGCTACGACTAATCCAGTTCCAAATCCTGAAACCAACATTCCTGGTGCGATATGCCAGAAATTAAATGACTGCATATCTGGCAGGGCGAAGAAAAGAAGTAGCGCGCCAGTTATTTGAGCGATGGCTCCGAATTGAAGAACGCGAGTTCCAAATTTATCGGCTAAGACAGCGCCACTTAGTGCGCCACCAATTGCTGTTCCAAGTGCGATAGCGATGTTTGCAATGCCTGCACCACGAGCTGAGTAGTTCTGCCCAATTTGTAGAAAGAGCGTGATGATCAAATAAACCCCAGTAAAGCCGGCGAAGAAGGTAAATATTCCAGCCAGGCCTAAGTTATAAGTTGTTGACTTGAAGATATCTGGATCAACTAGTGGAGTTCTATTTCTGGAAATCACCCAGCGTTGCTGAAGTGTGAAGATTCCAAATCCCACGAAAGAGGCTGCCAATGAAAGGAATGTCCAAAGTGGCCAGCCAGCTTCTTGACCTTGAATAAGTGGAAGTAGCAAAAGACCTGATGAAGCTATAATCAAAAGAGTTCCAAGCAGATCAATTTTAATTGAATGATCTGCAGCTCGCTTTGGTAAATATTTCCAAGCTAACGCAATATTAATAATTCCGATTGGAATATTGATTAAGAAAACTGCGCGCCATCCAGTTGATGCAATATTTCCATCGATAATAAAGCCACCGATGATTGGTCCCAGAATTCCGCCCAGTCCAAATACCGGCCCAAATACAGCAAATGCTTTACCGAGTTCTTCGGGTGGAAATACATCGCGAATAAAGCCAATAACGTGTGGCAACACCATGGCGCCAGCGAAACCTTGGATCAAACGGAATGCGATAAGTAATTCAATATTTGGTGCAGTCGCACAGAGAAGTGAAGTTAGTGTGAAACAAGTTAGGCCAAATAAGAACATATTGCGTCGGGAGTAACGATCGGCTAATCGACCACCCAATACCAGTCCGGCGCCTAGGGTCAAGGTGTAACCACCGATCACCCATTGCAGCGCTGAAGGTGTGGCACCTAGCTTCTCTTTAAGCGAAGGCCCGGCCACGTTAACAATTGTGGAATCTAAAAGATCCATAATTTCGGCCGCTAAAACGATTCCGAGGATTAACCAACGATGCTTATTTACTGCAGTCTGTGAATTCATTGTGTGAGCGTAACTCATGGCAAATAAATCCTAGGTAGCGTCTGCGCTAATTGGGCAGATGTTCATTTGCTATCTATTCGAAAGCAGCTTAACCCTGTAGGCCAGCTGTTTCTTTAATTAACTTGACCGTGGTCTCTTTGTGGTTCCACATAATGACATGAGCACAATTTGGCACCCGAATCCATTTTGCATGCTTCGGCAGAACTGACTTTTCCTGAGCTAATTCCTCCGGCAGAGTTAAATCGTTATCTCCGAAAACTATGGCGATTTCAACTGCAGGATCGACAGGTGATTCAAATTTTCGCCCTCTGATTCCTTGCCATAAAGGTTGGTAACCCTTAGAGCGAGCCATTGCAATCACTGAGTCTCTGCAGGATTCATAACTGAGTTCACGCCACAAATGTGTGATCTTGCGATAACCAATTGCCTTAAGCGGGGGTAAATGAAATGCAATAGGCATAAAGAATTGTGAAATCTTTGCCAAAATTCGCGAATCAATACTCGGCGGAATCTTCATGGTTGGAGCTTCGTGCCATAAACCTGCTGGCGCTAGAGCAGTAACACTTGAGACATTAGTTGGCCTAAGGGCCGCCATCTCTAGAGAAATCCAACCACCTAAAGAATTTCCAGCAACATGCATCTTGAGAACCTGATGAACTTCTTGCATATGGTTCAAAATCATTTCGCCGAGTGAACGTGGATCATATTTTTCATGATCATCTAAAGCTGCTTCGCCATGTCCAGGTAGATCAATGGAGTAAACAGTGAAATCTTTTTCTAAATCAGGAATCAAACTTTTCCAAATAGTTCCGGCAGAACCTAAACCATGGACCAACACAAGGGCAGGGTTGGAATTATTGGTCATAGCTACCGTTGAAGAAATGCTCACAGCGCAATTATGGCTGAGAACTAAGAAAAATGTGCCTCACAAGCTTGAAAACTCTTAGCGCTTTGCAAACCGCTTCTTTAGAGAATTTGCGGCAAAGATAATTGAACTCACTTTTAGTCGGTACCCAAGCCCGGCATATATCGGCAGTGCGATTGCTCCGGCGATAACTAAAGTCAACAGTGAGGTAATTGCATTTGGCTCCCCTGAATTTAGGAGTCTTTCCAAAAGACCCGAAATCAATAAGCACGGTGCAAAGGCAATCGCAGAAATAAGAAGAATTGAGATGAGTTCTCTTCGGATAGTCACACTTCCGATTCTCTTACTTAGAAGCTGTCGGGCCAAAAGCGAACTAGATAAGTATCCGATGCCAAATGAAATCGCGATTCCCACCGTAATCAAGCGAATCGGTAGGACAAAATAGCTGATACTCGCGCACAAAATGGTCACGATGTTCATTAATAGCGTGATTGCCGCTGGCGTCTTGGTGTCTTCGAATGCATAGAAGCCGCGCAGCATTACGTATGAAGTACAGAATGGGATTAAGCCCAAAGCAAAGCCCGACAGGATCATGCCAATCTGACCAGCATCTGCGCTGCTTGAGCCAGCAAAGATTAAGTGTGCAATTGGTTGGCCAAGAAATAACATCGCAAATGCGGCCGGAATGATTAGTGAATAAAGATTTAAGAGCGTCTGCTGAATCTCATTTTTAACATCTGAGATTTGAGCTTCTGCTGCCAAGCGTGAAATACGCGGCAGCAGCGCTGTTACCAATGAGACGGCGATGATCGAATGTGGCAATAGGAAAATGAAGTGAGCATTTTGATATGGAGTAAAGCCAACTCCCACATCAATGCCTGACTCTTTAGCGCGAACTGAAGCAGCCGTTGCTAGATTTACAATCACCATAAAACCAACTTGATTAATAAGAACGAAAATCATCGTCCATTTCGCCAGATGGGCAGATTTGCCTAGCGAAGACCAGTGAAAGTTCGGACGAAGCCGAACTCCAGATTTTACGATTACTGGAATCAGGATTGCTGCCTGCACAAATGCGCCAAGAGTTGTGCCAAGCCCTAAGAGGGCTTTAGCAGATGTGCTGATAGCACCATTTTGGGCATCTGGCGCTATCGCGATGAAAGTAATCAGAACACCGATTACAACTACGTTATTAAGAATTGGTGCCCACATCATTGGCCCAAAACTTCCACGCGCATTAGCAATTTGGCCAAAGAGTGTGAATAGACCTAAGAAAAGAATTTGCGGCAGACAGTAACGAGTAAATAAAACCGTAAGTTCAAATTCAGTCTCTAAGCCACTGCCACCGAACTTAGCCGCATAAAGTCGAACTACCAGTGGGGCTGCAAGGACTCCGATAGCGGTAGCAATTGCCAGAATCGTGAAAGTTGCGGTAGCCAGTTGCGAAACGAAGGCATTGCCACCATCTGGCTTCTTCATTTCGCGCACAATTTGTGGAACAAAGACCGCATTTAGAGCGCCACCGGCAACCAATATGTACACAACGGTTGGAATGGTGTTAGCCACTTGAAAGGTATCGCCAATGATTGCAGTGCCGAGAGCAGCAACTAAAAGTAGGTTACGGCCCAACCCAGTGATGCGCGAAAAGATGGTGCCGACCGCCATGATGGCGGAAGATTTTAAGACCGATTGCTCGCTCATATCCCTAAAATTCTTAGCTAAAGATGATCTGGTCGAAGGTCGTGGTTGTGTAGCGAACTCGCACCTTTAATTCATCGCCAGGTTTCAGTTGACTTGAGCCACTTCCAATCAAGAGTGAACACTGCATATGTGGTGATTCTAAGAAGTCTAAAGTTTTTCCATTATGACGATACGGGCTGCGCATTCGACCAAAAGCTGCTTCAAGTGCGCGCGCAATAATCTTTATGCGACCTATAAGTGAGTAATCATTTTGTGGTGCTGTAAGGCCTATGCCGTGGGCAGTTCCGCCACTTGCCACAATGACATTTCCACGAGCTCTTCGTTGTTGGTAACCAGCGGTGCCTTGAATCTTTCGATTCTCAAGCACTGTAGCAATGGCTTCGAGTGCTGAATCTGCGCCAAGCCACAGTGCTGTGCCGATTCTTTCGCGGAAAATTAACTTGGGGAATTCTTGTCTGATGCGATCTGCGCCATGTAGATGAGAGATCCAGACGGTACTTCCATCGGGCAAGAGTTTTAACGTTGAAATAACCCACTTGCTATCGATTTTTGCTATCGGCAGGTGCAGCGTAAAACCTCGCAGGTTTAATCCGCGCTCTTTAACAATAGCTAGCGCACTATTGATCTCAGATGCATTGATGCCATGACGGTTTAACGGGGTTGAGATCTCAACAATTACGTTGGTACTTGCGTCGATACTCTGTAGAACTTCTAAACTTGAAATTGTCTGAATTACCTTTGGATCCTTGAGCTCACTAGTTACTTGGTCCGGTGAAAGAATCACAATCTCACCCGCAAATGCTGTGCGTACCTTGGCTACTTCTCTGGCTAACCCAACTGCAACGGTTTCAACACCTAGCCGAGTCGATTCAGCAGCCAGAAGTTCAAGCCCAAATCCGTAACCGTTGCCCTTGATCACCGGCACTAGCCCAGGCTTTGCGCTGATCAGCTGGCTTAAATGAGAACGCCATTTCTGCCCATCGACGTGTAGTGAAAGTGGCATAACCGTAGGTTACTTGCGAATTCGCAAATATGTCGCGAAGGCGAAGGACCAGAACCTATTAATTGGCTTCTCCCACTCACCAACTAGTTGGCGGGCATATCCACCAGTGCCAACCTTGAATTGGATCAGCCCAACGTGGGAATCATTTGGATCCAGAGTTGGCGTAATTCCACGCAGGTCATAACAAGCGGCCCCACTAGCCAAAGCATCTTTCATCATTACCCACTGAGCAGCGTTACTTCCGCGAGCTTCGCGACCAAATGCCGAAGAGGCACCGTATGAATACCAATAGTGATCTCCTACTTGAATGGCGATAGTTGATGCGATGGTTTGACCCTGCCATTTGGCTAAGAAGAGTTTCAAATGAACCTCATGGCGATTTAATTCATCCCACATTCGCTCAAAGTAACGAAGTGGTCTTGGAATGAATTTGTCACGCTTTGCGGTTTCTAAATAAACCTTATGAAAATCTGCCAAGTCTTCTCTGCTTCCGCGAGAAACTTCAACGCCTTCTTTATCCGCTTTCTTAATATTTCTACGCCAAAGCTGATTAAAACCAGCTAGGAGTGATTCTTCATTTTGGTTTCGTAAATCTAGTTGAAATACAAAATTAGGCTGACCTTCGCTAAAGCCACTTTCAGAAACAACGGCTCGCCAACCGGCTTTCTCAAAACCTTCAATCGCACTACGACCATTTTCAAATTCAGCGCTCGATTTGGTGCTTAGCAAAGAACTGGCTTGATCTGATGCGAGAGCAGACTTAATGACTTCGCCATCCCAGTCTCGAAATGGAATTGCTGGGCCAACTCGCAATAAGAAAATCTCTTCACTCTTGGCAAAAGAAACTAATGAATCAAGAATTTCTGGGCTCAATTTATGTTGTGGCAGGAAGATTGGTCCTTCTGGAATATAACCAAAAGATTTTCCAACTTTAGGAAGTGCGCGAGTAAGGAGTAGCGCTACACCAACTAGTGATGAACCATCAAAAATACCAAGTGATTTATTCTTCCAGTCACTCTTGACCGCGCCCCACTCAGGCAGTTGCAGGAAGGATGCGTTTGATAATCCAGAAATAAAGCCCTGATGCTCCTCTTGCGAGATAGCTCGAATCTCTATTTCCATTGGCTCATCTTACCTTTTTAGGCTAACTAACGGCCTCGGCTCGAGTTTATGAAGATTTAAATGATTTTGGATCGTAAATCAGTTCATATAGAGCCATCGAGTTTTTGCCATCTTGTGATTCTGGGTCAAAAATAGAATCTTGTGGCCCGGCGATAGCTAAAACCATTTCATTTTCTTCGATGACTTTGCTTCCATATAAAGGTGGTTCATTTGGATTTCCCACTTTCGCAAAGTCGTCTTTTCCAAAATAGTAAACACCAGCAAAGCCATAAACCGTACCGCCGTCAGTTGTGTAATTTATATACACTTGAGCGACTGCCCCGGCTAATCGTGCTTGCCCAGAAAATTCACTCGAAGTATCAAGAGCCATATCCTCAACCGATAAATGTTTTGCAATTTCTGATGGCACTTGGATTGAGTATGGAACTGGCGCAAGACTTATGCTCACCATCTCTGGTGAACTATTTGCGCACCCCGAGAGGGCAAGTGATAGCACAGTTATTAGGGCAAACTTTATACGTAACAATTTAATCTCCGTTCGCGATCTACCTAATATTACATGTTAATAATTAATTTAAGATTTGTTTCAATTAAACCAAATTTATTTTTTTACCTATCTCTGGTCAAGGAATTAATTAGCTTCTCAAGCGGGCCATGGTTATGTCGCTTTAGCCAGAAGCTTGCGAGGTAGGCAAGTAATAACCAGATTCCAAGAGCAAGCAGGATTACCTGCCATGTTTGCAGATCTTGAAACAACCCAAATCCCCAAGGGCCAAAGATCACGGAAGCGATGACAGATTGAGAGATATAGACGGTCAGAGACATCTGACCGGCAGGTTTCATCCAAGAAACTAGATGCGGTTTCTCTTCAACTAATTTGCGGATCAAGCCGACATAACCCATAGACAAAAGAGGTGCGGCTATGAAAGAGGTCAGGAGGGCCAATAAATAAACTGCTTCGGAAGGCTCTGCTGGTTGCTCATTTCGAACTAGAACTAGGGCCGCAATAATTTGAATTGGTGCGCCAAGTAGAAATCCAGTTTTAATCAACTTGGAGTTTTTCTCGACATCAATTGGCGAAGATAAGAAGTTATTTCTTGCCAATCTAAGGCCTAGCAAAAATGCGGCAAAAGCCATTCCGCCCTGCAGGAACACCCCAGATGAAATGCTATAAATCCAGAGTTCTAAGCGGGCAGGGATTGCTTCTAGAAATGAACCGTTAATCAATACCGAATCGAGTTTAGATTCCATTGATTGCTGAACACTTTCCTCAAGGGAAAAGCGTTCGCCGATATATACCAACGCGACAATGAATACCATCAAAGTAGAGCTGACTAAAAACACTACCCGAGTCCAGATTTTAAGGGTTCTATCTGCTCGGAAGAAGAATGGAATTAGTAGTAAACCGAGGAGACCGTACATAAAAATTATGTCGCCATGCCACAAGAAAGTGAAATGAAGGATGCCAAGCGTGATTAGAGCAAAACAGCGCTTTACCCATCTTTTCCTATTGGCAACATCGCCTCTGATTATGTAATTAGAGCTGTAGCCAAAAAGGAAGGAAAACAGCAGATAGAACTTGCCGGCGAAAATCGCATTGATTATGAAGGTGGCTGAACCATTTGCTAATCCCAGCGTCCATTCGCCTCGAGCCCCTTCACCACTATTTAGGGCCATGAATTGAATGTTGACGACCAAGATTCCAAGAAGTGCGAATCCTCGTAAAACATCTGGCGTTAAATCTCGCTGCTTCATCCTTTTATCTCCTAGATCGTGATCTCAAAAGCAACCATCGCAATTGCGATAGCTACAGCCCAAATTGTTAAACTGCCGATAATCAAAATTGATGCGCGAAGCGGCTTTACTCCAGCGGTAACTGCGGCTGCTGCTGCAAATTGAGTTCCAATCAATATTGGGCCAAGGGCTGCCAATCCATAAACCCATTACTTATCAAAGGCCTTGAGAGCTTTTTCAAGTTTTGGCTGGGTTTCCATCTCTTTCACTGATATGCCAGA
>JAPLAW010000032.1 GCA_026393075.1 Actinomycetota bacterium
AGGCGACTAATTGCAGTGAGAAATAAAGTCCGGCAACGCCACCGACGATGTAACCAAGGGTGCGGAAAATGGTTGCGAGAAAACCTGTGCTGTAGCCACGTTTGATTGCACCTAAAGCTAACAGAGCTAGTGCAATATCAACAAACATCAGATGCTCACTTTCAGATACTTATTAGTTAAATCAATCAACTCATCAGTTGATTTAACCACACCAATATGTTTATAAACCACAGTTCCTTGCTCATCAATAAACCAAGTAACCGGTACGCCCATTCCGAAAGTGCTACGTGTTACGCCTTTAGCATCGTAGAGATTGGGCCAAGTGATGCCATTGGCAATTATGAAATCTTTGGAATCTTGGGCTTTAGCTTCTTCAACTGCAATGCCCAGTAGTTTTACTTTGCCATTTGCATGGTGATTAAAGTCCACAAATAAAGGGATTTCATCGGCACATGGCCCACACCAAGAGCCCCAAACATTAACTATTAGTGGGCCGTGTAATGATTCAACCGAGATTTTTTGCGACCCGGTTAAACAGTTAAGCAATGTGTCACCTGGTTTTGTGGCCACGTGACTAATTTCAGTGCAATCAACAACTTCACCTTTGGTAGCAGCTGTTTTTGTAATTGATGAGCAACCAGTTAGCGACAGCGCAAGTAAGAGAATTAGAACTTTCTTCATCGGAAATCCGCATCGGTCTTTAAAAGTAAACGCGCTTTGACTGGATCAACTTCACCGATGCCAAATGAAGGGCAGATCTTGGCCATTGGGCAGGCGCCACAAGCTGGTTTGCGCGAATGACATATTCGGCGACCGTGCCAGATCATGCGCTGTGACAAGTTGGTCCACTCTTTCTGCGCAATTAGCGCACCGACTTCGTGTTCGACTTTGACCGGATCTTGCGATGTAGTCCAACCAAATCTACGCGACAAGCGACCAAAGTGAGTGTCAACCGTTATTCCTGGAATATCAAAAGCGTGGCCCAATACAACGTTGGCGGTTTTGCGCCCAACGCCAGGCAGAGTTACTAATTTTTCTAGTTCCGCTGGAACTTCCCCACCGTATTCCTTCATGATCTTGATTGCGAGCCCTTTGATGTGACGAGCTTTAGCGCGGAAGAAGCCAGTTGTGTAAATCAGATCTTCAATATCTTCGACTCGAGCACCTGCGAATGCGCTCACACTCTTATATTTCTTAAATAGCGCTGGCGTCACGGCATTGACCCGTTTATCTGTGCATTGCGCTGAGAGCACGGTGGCAATCAGTAGCTGCAGTGGATTCTTAAAGTCGAGTTCACAGGTTACATGCGGGTAAGTCTTGGTTAAAACCCGATAGATCTTGCGAGCTTCTGCTCGCTTTTGGCTATCGGCTCTCATGGAGGTAAAGTACCGCTTGTGCCATATGATGAAGAAGTAGTACGTAGAGCCCCACTTTTTACTGCCCTCGATGATGCAGCTGCCGCTTCTTTGCGCGCATCAATGGATCAAGTAAAGGTGCTTAAGGGCAATGTGCTTTTCGCTGAAGGCGACTCTGGCGATCACTTATATGTAATCCTCGATGGCAAGTTAAAGCTCGGCACAACCAGCACCGATGGTCGCGAAAATCTTTTATCAATTCTTGGACCGGGTGAAATGTTTGGCGAACTTAGCCTCTTTGATCCAGGCCCACGCACATCGACTGCAACTGCAGTTACCGATGCAAAGCTACTTAGCTTGTCTCACGCCAAAGTTATTCCTTGGTTAAAAGAAAACCCAGAAGTTTCATTGCAACTGCTGGCTCGTTTAGCGCAGCGTTTACGCCGCACCAACGAAGCAGTTGGTGATCTGGTTTTCTCAGATGTTCCTGGTCGAGTTGCTAAGGCGCTAATTGATCTGGGCGATCGCTTTGGAAAAGTTACCGATGAAGGATTATTCGTGCACCATGATCTAACTCAAGAAGAGTTAGCTCAATTAGTTGGCGCATCACGCGAAACTGTTAACAAAGCACTGGCCGATTTTGCGGGTCGCGGTTGGTTAAAGCTTGACGGTCGCGCTGTATTAATTACTGACGTTGAACGTTTAGGAAAACGCGGTAAGTAATTAGTCGGTAATCTCGACGGTTAGTTCGATTTCAATCGGTGAGTTCAAAGGCAATTCGGCAATACCAACAGCGCTGCGTGCATGCTTTGCGCCATCGCCCCAAATTGCTAAGAACAGTTCGCTAGCGCCATTAACAACAATAGGTGCGTTGATAAAGCCAGGAACTCCGTTTACATAACCAACTACGCGAACGATCTTGGTAATTTTATTTACATCGGCAACAGTTTCAACGGCGGCTAAACAATTAAGTGCGCAAATTTGCGCAAGTTCTTTCGCGCGCTCAGGTGTTATTTCGCCATCGACTTTGCCAGTACCAGCCATGGTGCCATTAACTAGTGGCAATTGACCTGCGGTGAAAACTAAATTGCCAGTACGAATCGCTGGAACGTAAGCTGCAACAGGTAGTGCGGCAACTGGTAGTTCTAGGCCTAGTTCAGCTAGCTTTGCGCGAACATCTACTTTATTCATTTGATTTCTCGTTTCATGTAAGCAACTAGCTGTTCGCCGGTTCCTGGTGCTGGTACAACTTGAACAAGTTCCCAACCATCAGAACCCCAAGTATCAAGAATCTGTTTAGTTGCATGTGAAAGTAATGGCACGGTTGCATATTCAAACTTCATTTGTTTAACGCTGCTTTCACTAGTGATGAAACGACACTGCCATCGGCTTTGCCGGCAATCTTGGCCTTAATAGCACCCATTACTTTGCCCATATCGGCAGGACCAGCAGCACCTGTAGCCGCAATTGCTTCGGCAATCATGGCTGCGATATCTGCTTCAGTTAATTGAGCGGGCAAATATTTAGCAATTACTTCGCCTTCAGCTTTTTCGAGAGTGGCCTTATCAGCACGGCCAGCATCGGCAAATGCTTCGGCAGCTTCGCGACGCTTCTTGGCTTCGCGCGACAACACCGCAATTACTTCATCTTCAGAAAGTTGGCGAGCTTCTTTGCCGGCAACTTCTTCATTGGTAATCGCAGTTAGCACCATGCGGATCGTGCCCGAAACAATCTCGTTGCGAGAACGAATGGCTTCGGTAAGGTCTAGTTTCAATTGCGCTTTAATGCTCATGAGGTCAGCCTACTTAGTAAATTCAAGGGCTAGTAATTCAGCGATCTGCGCAGTATTTAGCGCAGCGCCCTTGCGTAGATTGTCGCCACAAACGAACATATCAAGTGACATTGGATCATCGATGCTCTTGCGAACGCGGCCAACCCAAGTTGGGTCAGTGCCAACAACATCGGCCGGGGTCGGGAACTTGTGATTTTCTGGATCATCGACCAACTTCACCCCCGCAGCGTTTTCGAGGATGTTTTGGGCATCAACGCGGCTTGGTTCTTGCGCGAAAGTCGCGTGAACTGTGAGCGAGTGAGTTGTAATAACTGGCACACGCACACAGGTGGCGGAAACTTTTAAATTAGGCAGACCAAGAATCTTGCGAGATTCATTGCGCACCTTTAGCTCTTCAGATGAATAACCATCTTGCTTTAGCGAACCAGCCCACGGAATAACATTGAAAGCAAGAGGTGCTGGGAATGGACCAAAGTCAGTGATGTGTTTGCGAACATCGCCGGTTACATCGCCAGCATTAGTGTTTGCAACGGCTGCAATTTGTGCGCGCAAAGTATCAATACCTGATTGACCGGCACCGGATGCAGCTTGGTAAGAAGAGACCACAAGTTCTTTGAGTTCATACTTCTTGTGAAGCGCGCCGAGAGCGACAATCATCGAAAGAGTTGTGCAATTTGGATTTGAGATAATTCCGCGCGGACGATTCTTAACTTCTTCCGGATTAACTTCGGGCACAACTAGTGGAACATCGGCATCCATGCGGAACGCGCCTGAGTTATCAACTACTACTGCCCCGCGTGAAGCGGCAATTGGTGCCCACTCAGCTGAAATCTCATCGGGCACATCGAACATTGCCACATCAATTCCATCGAACGCCTCAGGTGAAAGTGCAACAACCGTTAGCTCTTCACCGCGACACATTAATTTTTTGCCTGCGCTACGAGCAGATGCGATCAAACGAATCTCGCCCCAAACATCGGTGCGCTCTGACAAGATGCCAAGCATTACGGTGCCGACTGCGCCAGTTGCGCCAACTACTGCGAGCGATGGTTTCTTACTCATCGGCCAGTGCCTCCGTAAACAACCGCTTCGCCAGATTCAGCATCTAGTTGGAAAG
>JAPLAW010000005.1 GCA_026393075.1 Actinomycetota bacterium
GCCAGGGGTGTCGGGCAGCTCTGAAACATTGGATTTTTCGCTCATGGGATAAGAGTAGAACATATTTTCGAGATTGTCGAACATTTGTTCGCTTTCGGGTTGCTTTTTGTCAGTGGTGGGGTGTTTACTATGACATATACGAACAAGTGTTCGAATATCAGGCAGTATCTATTTCTAAGACATGAAGGAGTAAGACCATGAGCACAGCAACCTTCCCCGCTGGCACATATAACTTCGACCGTCCGTCAGGCGGTCTCACCCGTCGTGGTCGATTAGCGCACACTCTCTTGGTTCTTTCTCTCTCAGTTGTATTAGGTGCTGGGTTTGCGATGAACGCTGGTGCCGGTGATGCGCTATCAACAGCCAAAATCAATGGTTCTAGCGATTCAGTTAGCGTTGATAAGTCATATGTTGTTGTAACAGTTGCAAGTGGTGAAACACTTTGGTCACTTGCATCTGCAATGGCAGACGGTGGCGATGTGCAATCTTTAGTTGCAGATAGCAGCCAAGGCTGCGGGCAAAAGACCGGCTAAAAAAGCGGCAGTTGTAAAGGCAGTGAAGAAAGCGCCTGTTAATAAGGCAAAGAAATCCGCCCGTGCCGGGCGGACATCCACATCTAAATTAAGTTCTAAGAATCAATTGACAGTACCGGTCGATATTCTCCGAAGTATTGGATTAACGACAGGAGATGAAGTGGAATTCTCAGTGAATGACGCTGGTTTTATCGAGGTAAAGCCAGTTGTTGAAGAAAACCTATTGTTGCAACTTGCGGGCATAGGTGCAGGAATTTATGACGATTTCGATTTAGCAAAAGACCGTGAAAGTTGGTCTCGACCATGGGATCTGTAGTTCTTGATTCTTCTGTTTTGATTGCACTTTTCAAACCAGAAGATAAACATCATCAAGCTGTGCGAGATGCATTAAGAAGCCCTAACAAGTATTTAATTTCGGCTATTTCCTTTACTGAAGTTCTGCCATTGGCGATTAGTAAAGGTAAAGGTGATTTGATTCGAACTAAATTAAGAGCTGCGGTTTCGAAAGTTGTTGATGTAACTGAAGAGGTTGCTTCGCTGGCAGCAGAATTCCGAACAGTCTCCAAAGTCGCCACACCAGATGCCGTGATAAGTGCAACCGCCAAACTAGCCAAGGCAGAGCTTTGGACCTGCGATCAAAACCAAGCCAGGAGGCATGTAGGCGCTCGTCTGATCGCCTGATTTGGGGGATATGTCCGAATTGCTGCATTGGCTGGGGTAGTCGCCGATCGAGTTGGGGGCGCCGGTCTCCCAAGCGACACGCGGATGAGGCCCGACACGAGGCACATCCCAAAAAACCCTAAAGTCTTAACTTATAGTTACCACTAGATGTAGTGGTCCAAATGAGATATAGTTCCATAAGTAGTGGTTTTCAACCTTACTTATGGGTTTTCTCAGGAAAGTCCATTACACCTAAATTTTCAAAAACATCGCATTCGAAAGGAGACACGCCGCATGATCTGCCCATTCTGCCGACATGACGATTCCCGCGTTGTCGACTCTCGCCCAGCTGAAGATGGCGCTCAAATCCGCCGTCGTCGCGAATGCACCGAATGCGGCGCTCGCTTTACTACCCAGGAAACCACTTTGCTTAACATTGTTAAGCGATCTGGCGCTTCTGAACCATTTAGCCGCGAGAAAGTTATCGCCGGCGTATCAAAGGCCTGCCAAGGCCGCCCAGTAAATAACGATGATCTTGCACTGTTAGCGATGCGGGTTGAAGAAACCTTGCGCGCTACTGGTCAAGCCGAAATCGAAGCTCAAGAAGTTGGTCTAGCTATTTTGGCACCACTTCGCGAACTCGATGAGGTCGCCTACTTACGGTTTGCTTCGGTATACCGTAGTTTTTCCTCCCTTCAAGATTTTGAAGGTGAGATCGCACTTCTCCGTGCGGCTCCTTCAACCCCAGCTTCAAATAATTCCCTAATAAAAAGTACAACCGCAGTTACTTCCTCCGGGAAATAACTGCACCTTCCCGCACGGCCACAACTAAATAGCACGCTAGGTACTAAAAGCATTACAAATCAGGGCTCGTAGCACTCACTTCGAGTCAGTAGCTCTGAATTAAAAAACGACGCGAACTAAGAAAATGGAGATTCACATGTCAGATACGGTTATCAACCGAGTAGCAGCGAAAGTAAAGCCTGGGAAGGGCCTAACGATCGAACGTATTTACACCACCGAAGGCACGCACCCTTATGACCAAGTAACTTGGGAGCGCCGCGATGTGGTCCAGACCAACTGGAAAACTGGCGAAACAGTATTTGAACAACGTGGCGTTGAATACGCTGACTTCTGGTCAGTAAACGCGTCAATGATTGTTACGACAAAGTATTTCCGTGGCGCAGTTGGTCACGAAAACCGTGAGTGGTCCTTGAAACAGGTAATCGATCGCGTCGTTCTTACCTACACAAAGGCTGGAAAAGAAAACGGTTATTTCAACACTGATAAAGATGCTGAGATTTTCGAGCACGAACTTACCTACATGTTGCTACACCAGGTCTTTAGCTTTAACTCTCCAGTCTGGTTTAACGTAGGCACCACTTCACCACAGCAAGTATCAGCTTGTTTCATCTTGTCTGTAGATGACACCATGGATTCAATTCTTAACTGGTACCGCGAAGAAGGAATGATCTTCAAGGGCGGTTCAGGTGCTGGTTTAAACCTTTCACGTATTCGTTCATCAAAGGAACTTCTTAAGTCAGGTGGCACAGCCTCTGGCCCAGTTTCATTTATGCGCGGTGCTGATGCTTCCGCCGGAACAATTAAGTCAGGGGGTGCAACACGTCGTGCGGCCAAGATGGTTGTTCTAGATGTTAATCACCCAGATATCGAAGAATTCATTGAGACCAAGGTTGCTGAAGAAGACAAGATTCGCGCACTTCGCGATGCTGGCTTTGACATGGACCTCGGCGGCAAAGACATCATCTCGGTTCAATACCAGAATGCAAATAACTCAGTTCGTGTTAGCGATGAATTCATGCGCGCATACGAAAACGGTACTGGCTTTGGTTTAACTGCTCGTTCAACTGGCGAAGTTATTGAAACAGTTGATGCACGCGCGCTATTCCGCAAGATGGCCGAAGCTGCATGGGCATGTGCTGATCCAGGAATTCAATATGACGACACCATCAATGATTGGCACACCAATCCTGAGACCGGTCGCATCAATGCATCAAACCCATGTTCTGAATACATGTCACTAGATAACTCATCTTGTAACTTGGCATCCCTTAACTTGATGAAGTTCCTAAAGGCCGATGGTTCATTTGATGCAAAGGGCTTTGCTCGCTCAGCTGAACTAATCATCACAGCCATGGATATCTCAATCTGTTTCGCAGATTTCCCAACTCAAGCAATTGGTGAGACAACACGTTCATACCGTCAGCTTGGAATCGGATACGCAAACCTTGGTGCACTCCTTATGGCATCAGGCCTTGCATATGACTCTGAAGGTGGCCGTGCCCTAGCTGGTGCGATCACATCATTGCTAACCGGTACTACTTACAAGCGTTCAGCTGAACTAGCTGGCATTGTTGGACCATACGAAGGTTTCGCACGTAACGCCAAGCCACACGCACGCGTTATGCGTAAGCACGCAGCTGCATCAACAGCCGCTAAGTCACAGACCACACTTGATATCGATGTCTGGACCGAAGCAAATAAGGCTTGGGATGCATGTCTAACAACCGGCGATAAAAACGGCTGGCGTAACGCACAGATCTCTGTGCTTGCTCCAACCGGAACAATCGGCCTAATGATGGATTGTGATACAACTGGTATCGAGCCAGACTTCTCACTAGTTAAGTTCAAGAAGCTAGTTGGCGGCGGTTCAATGCAGATCGTTAACCAGACTGTGCCAGCTGCACTTCGCAAGCTTGGTTATGCCGAAGAGACAGTTGAAGCAATCGTTGAATTCATTGCTAACAATGGACACGTTATTGATGCACCTGGCCTAAAGCTAGAGCACTACGACATCTTCGATTGCGCACTTGGTGCACGATCAATCGCACCAATGGGCCACGTTCGCATGATGGCTGCTTGCCAGCCGTTCCTATCAGGTGCGATCTCAAAGACCGTTAACCTGCCAGAAGATGCAACAGTTGAAGATGTTGAAGAGGTTTACTACGAGAGCTGGAAGATGGGCATCAAGGCACTTGCCGTTTACCGCGACAATTGCAAAGTTGGTCAACCACTTTCAGATGGAAAGGCAAAGAAGAAGGAAGTTGAAGTAGAAGCTGTGGCACCTGCCGCTGCAACACGTAAGCGCCTTCCAAAGTCTCGTCCATCACGCACCACATCATTTGCAGTTGGTGGCGCCGAGGGTTACATGACTTCAGGTGCATATGCCGATGGCGCACTTGGCGAAGTATTCCTAAAGCTTGGCAAGCAAGGTTCAACTCTTGCCGNNCGTAGCTCAATGGGTCTTTACACAACAGCAGAGCGCGCACGTGCACTTGAGACAGGTGAGTATGCAGCAGATGTTGCAGCAGTCACCGAAACTCTTTCGCAATCAGCAGCACCTGCTGTAGTTGTAGCGCCAGTTGCACCAGCAGCCAAGGTTCAAGATGTGAAGATCGAAGAAGCACCACGTGCTTACAACTCTTCAACTGAACTGATGGAAGCAATCACCGGTATCGCGTCCGATGCTCCGCTATGTATGACTTGCGGCGTGAAGATGCGTGCATCAGGTGCCTGCTACGTCTGCGAAGGCTGTGGCAACACCTCAGGTTGCTCATAAGCCGCGCTAGCTAAACAAGAAATAGAGTTGATTTAGGCTGGTGTCAGGCCGCATTAAACACGGTTCTGACACCAGCACTAAATGACGAGTTTAGGGTTGAAATACCACTAAACTAACGGAATTAAAGAAACTACCTTCGCGGGTTATCCGGTTCGCGGGGGTATTTCTTTGCCCAAAAACAGCT
>JAPLAW010000027.1 GCA_026393075.1 Actinomycetota bacterium
CCTTGAAAATCGATCTAGCCGTTATATAAAGCCTTCTGCGTGAATTGTGATTGGGTATGCAATCTACTTTGTCACGAATTAAGGCAGAAGTAACTGCACTTGTATCTAAATCCATAATTCCTAAGCGTCTTACATCACGAATTAAGGATTGTTTAGTTGAATACTTATATGGCCTAGATCTGATCACATTATCTAAATAAATTGAAACTAACATTTGTAAACCCATTCTTAGTTAATGGGTCAAAATGTGAACTAAGTCAGGATTACACCCACAATGGGCGTATATCTTTTTCAGTTCATGCGGATATACCGCCGACTATCGGGGAATATTCCGCCAATTAAACGCATATGTGGGTGGTGAGGGACTCGAACCCCCGACCCGGTGATTAAGAGTCACCTGCTCTACCAACTGAGCTAACAACCCGAGAAAGGGTAAACCCTTTAACGATTGGCAGACCCTATCAGCGAAATGGTCTGCCGTGGAAATCCACCAATAGTGGCGAATTACTGGATAAATGAACTCTAAAGTGCTTCTTTACCTGTCTCGCCAGTGCGAACACGAACTACTGAATCAACACTAGTTACCCAGATTTTTCCATCACCAATAGCGCCGGTATTGGCAGTCTTAACAATTAGATCAAGAATGCTTTCGTAACTCTCATCATCGGCAAGCACTTCAATTCGCGCCTTTGAAATGAAATCAACGGTGTATTCAGCGCCGCGATAAATCTCCTTGTGGCCTTTTTGTCGGCCAAAGCCGCGAACTTCAGAAACTGTCATGCCATGGACGCCAGCTTCATGCAGGGCATCTTTAATGTCATCGACTTTGATTGGCTTAACGATTGCGGTGATCAGTTTCATTTCTTACTTTCTCTTCTCGTCTTTGAGTTTGAGGATGGATAGATTCTAGTAGGTGTTTAGTTAGTAACGGTTAGCATTTCCAGAAATATCGTAGGCAGATTCGGCGTGATAAGTCGTATCTAGACCAGTTAATTCATCTTCACGGCTGGCTCGGAATCCGACCGTCTTTGAAATTGTTGTTGCGATTAACCAGGTGGCAGTAAATGAGAAAGCAGCTGTGGCCAAAATCGCAATTGATTGCTTGCCCAAAAGATCTGTGCCGCCACCATTTAGAAGACCTAAACCACCAGCTGAGTTTGCAGTAGTAGTTGCTAGGAAACCAATGCCTAACATTCCTAGTAATCCACCAATACCGTGAACTCCGACGACATCGAGTGAATCGTCATAGCCAAACTTATATTTGCGCGAAACTGCAAAAGCCGAAAGCGCACCAGCAATTAATCCAAGAATTAATGCGCCAAGTGGATTTACATAACCGCAAGCAGGCGTGATTGCAACGGCGCCGGCAATAGCGCCAGATGCGATACCAAGTGTGGTTGCTTTGCCATCGCGAAAACGTTCAAAGAGAATCCAAGACATGGCAGCAGCTGCAGTAGAAATTTGAGTATTAACCATGGCTGTTGCAGCAAGAGAACCAGCAGATAAAGCGCTACCTGCATTAAATCCAAACCAACCAAACCAAAGCATGCCAGCACCAAGAAGTACTAGCGGCATGTTGTGTGGTCGCATGCTTTCAGTTTTAAAACCTTCGCGCTTTCCAAGTACCAGTGCCAGAGCTAAAGCTGCTGCGCCTGAATTAATTTCAACAACTGTGCCACCGGCAAAATCAAGGGCGCCTAATTTGTCGATGATCCAGCCACCTTCACCGCTTTGGCTAGCAAATGCCCAGTGCGCGATTGGTAGATAAACCAAAGTGATCCAGACGCCTACGAAAATAAGCCAAGCACTAAATTTTGCGCGATCTGCAATAGCGCCAGAGAGAAGAGCCACGGTGATGATGGCAAAAGTTAATTGAAACATTGCAAAAGCAAGGGTCGGAATTTGATGACCTTCTGTGCCAGAGAGTTGATCTAACGTATTTGCTAAACCGAGGTGATCAAGATTTCCGATTAGCCCACCTTGGGATTTTCCAAAAGCTAATGAATAGCCATAGAGAACCCAGATCATCGTTGTAATACCGATTGCCGAAAATGACATCATCATCATGTTTAGTACGCTTTTTGCGCGAACCATGCCAGCATAAAAAATTGCTAGACCTGGAGTCATGAAAAGTACTAGTGCGGCGCTAATTAGCACCCAAGCTGTGTCTCCGCTGTTAATCACTTAAGACCTCTCCAAGTCCAAGGCTGCGCCTATATAAAGAGGAATACTAAAGGCAAAACTGCTAAATAACAGCGTGACTTGAGAAGTTAATTAGTGGACTGTTGCGTCAAAGCGTTGGCGTGAGCGTTCGATTTCAGCTTGGGCTTCAGCGTTATTAACCCAGTTTCCACCAGTAACGCTCTTGCCCGGTTCGAGCGCCTTATAGACCTCGAAGAAGTGTTGGATTTCAGAGAGTTCAAACTCAGGCACATCTTTAATGTCCTGCAGCGATGACTTGCGAATATCGCCAGCTGCAACACATAACAATTTATCGTCGCCACCTGCTTCATCAGTCATGTTAAACATTCCGATTGCGCGAACCGAAACAACGCAGCCCGGAAATGTTGGTTCATCTAACATCACTAGTGCATCTAGTGGGTCGCCATCTAGGGACAAAGTGTTCTTAACGAAACCATAGTCATATGGATATCGAGTGGAGGTAAAAAGCATGCGATCTAACCGAATCTCACCAGTTACATGATCGACTTCGTACTTGTTGCGACTACCTGCTGGAATTTCAATGATTACGTCGAAGATCATTTATTCATCCAGCTTTCTCTAGTCGATACGGCCCAACAGTTGAGAGTTCTCAACTATTAAGGAAATAGTGGGGTGAGCGACGGGGCTCGAACCCGCGACATCTCGGACCACAACCGAGTGCTCTACCAGGAAGCGGCGCTCCCGCAATGAGGAAGTTGCTGCGGTAGTGGGCTAGTTCTGCGATGGAATCTTGAATATCGCCAAGGGCGCGGTGATTGCCAGTCTTGGCAGGGGAGTTGAAATAAACCTTGGCATTCCAGCGGCGGGCAAGTTCTTTTACGGAAGAAACATCGATGGTGCGATAGTGCAGGTAGTCATTAAGGCGGGGCATATCGCGAGCAATAAAGGATCGATCAACGCTTACCGAATTTCCAGCCAGCGGTGACTTGCCCGCAACGGTGCTGGCAGATTCGAGATATTTGATAATCGCATCTTCGGCGGCCGAGACTGAAATGCCATTTGGGATCTCGGTGATTAGGCCAGATTTGGTATGCATCTGGGTCACGAATTCATTCATGCCAGCAAGCTGATCTGGTGTAGCGGCAATGACAAGGTCAATGCCTTCACCTATTACATTGAGTTCAGAGTCGGTAACCAGAACCGCGATCTCGACCAGGACATCTTTTTCAAGGTCCAGACCGGTCATTTCACAGTCGATCCAGATCAGATTTGGTTGCTCGTTGGCCATTGGGCAACCTTAAGGGCGAGCAGGGGACAAGCGGTAATTTCATCTTTCGTTCATCTTGCGTTCACCTTCGATCTGCCTCGAGTAACCCGCTTGATAGCAAGATTCAGCACATGTCGACCACCGAATCTACCTATGTGATCCCGGAAAAGCGCGTAGTCACAACTAAACCGCGATTCTCGGACAAGGTTTTTCGGGCAGTTGTGACAACCGGCGGCCTAAGTTCACTAATAGTTCTAGGTTTAATTTTTGGTTTTCTTTTATATCAGGGCTTTGACATCATAAAGTCGCAGGGCTTTGACTTCATTACAACATCTCGTTGGGATATTACCTACGACGAAGCCGGAAATGTAATTAGTAGCGATTTTGGTTTATCGGCAATGCTAATCGGAACCATTCTTTGTTCATTTCTCGCAGTTTTAATAGCGGTTCCAGTCTCTGTCGCCACTGCGCTTTATTTAACTTTTTACGCACCACACTGGATTAAGAAGACGATGGTTACCATCATCGATTTGATGGCAGCTTTTCCTTCGATTCTTTTTGGTATTTGGGCATATATCATCCTGATGCCGAGTGGTGTTTACTGGGCTAAATTAATAAATCATTACTTGGGATTTATTCCGTTCTTTGAAAATAAAGACCGTTATTTTCAAGGCTCTCCATTCATCGCATCGCTGATTTTGGCAATTATGATTATTCCTATCATTACTTCAATCTCACGTGAGATATTTTCCCAAGCCCCTCTCGATCGAATTCAAGCTGCTTACGCACTTGGTGCGACAAGGTGGGCCATGATTAAAGCCGTTGTGATACCGCATGGGCGCAATGGCGTTATCGGCGGCGCAATGCTTGGGCTTGGTCGCGCGATGGGCGAAACAGTCGCGGTTTACACGGTTCTTAATATTGTTTTTGCAATAAATTGGAAAATCCTTTTTGGCGTTGGCGGAAACGTGGCCTCATTGATTTTAACTAAGTTCGGCGAAGCTAGCGCCTATGAGATTAAAGGCTTAATGGCCGCTGGTTTAGTTCTATTTGTTTTGACTCTAATCGTCAACTTTGCTTCAGATCAATTGATTCGTCGAATGGGCGGTAGTGGTAAATGACTACAAACAAAATTTACGAAAGCATCCTGCCAACTCGTCCTTGGCAAGCATCAATGAAAGACCGTCTTACTACTGGCTTTGTCTTAGTTTTCGCGCTATTTATAGCAACTTTGCTTGTAAAGATAACCGGGCTTAGTGGAAAACTTGGCTTCTTTGTTGTCTTCGTAATTGTTTTCGTTACTTTGACTTCTGGTCGTGAGTACCGCAGATTCGGAAGTGCATCTGCAAAAGATGCGTTAGTAAATGCTTTGGTTGCTGTCGGAACTTTCCTCACACTAATTCCAATTGGAAGCATAATTTTTGAAGTTATCAGCAAGGGATATAAAGGAATATACCTAGGTCTCTTTACTTCTGACATGTCTCTTAATTCACCAAATGATCCAGCCAATGTTGGCGGTCTAGGACATGCGATTATTGGAACCTTGATTCTTGTCGCGATTGCTTTGGTTATTAGTGTTCCTATTGGAATTCTTACCGCACTTTACCTGACCGAAATTAAAGGAAAGTTTAGCCAGCCGATTAGATTCTTAGTTCAAGCAATGTCTGGCGTACCTTCGATTGTGGCAGGACTTTTCATCTTGTCCGCAATTCTTTATCCAATTACAAAGCAGAACTCAGCTTTCCTAGGTTCCTTGTCACTTGCGATTCTAATGATTCCAACCGTTGCTCGAACATCAGAAGAAGTTCTGAATTTGATTCCTAACGATTTGCGTGAAGCTGGAGTCGCATTAGGCGGAACTCAATGGCGCACAGTTGCCATGATTGTTGTTCCTGCCGCAAAGAGCGGATTACTGACTGCGGTAATTTTGGGCGTTGCACGTATCGCTGGCGAAACAGCGCCTATTCTGCTGCTTGCTGGTGGCGGCGATAGATTTAATTTAGATCCGTTTAGCGGCCCGATGGGTTCGCTGCCATATTTTATTTGGAACTCGTTTAAATCAGGCACACCTGAATCAATTGCACGTGCTTGGACCGGCTTACTAGTTCTACTGGTGGTTCTCTTGTTCCTTTTCTCAGCTGCCAGATTCCTCGGTAACCGGAAGGTTGGTAAATAAATGTCTACTGAAAATAATGGAGATCAAGCCAAAATGGAAACAACTACCACCCCGTCATCACTATCTTCAGTGGCTTCCGCTTCAAAGCGCAAAGCAATAAACTCGCAGCCTATGGGTACCGGCCTTGAAGCTCGCGGCGTGCATGCCTGGTTCGGTAAGCACCACGCGCTGGCTGATGTATCACTTGATTTCGCAGCAGGTACCATAACTGCGCTAATTGGCCCATCAGGTTGCGGCAAGTCAACATTTATTCGCACGTTAAACCGTATGCACGAATTTATTCCAACAGCTGCAATGGCTGGTCAAGTAATTCTTGATGGCAAAGATATTTATGATCCCAGCATCGACGTTACCAAGATCCGTTTGCAGATCGGTATGGTTTTCCAGAAGCCAAACCCATTCCCATCTATGACTATCGGAGAGAATGTTTTATCTGGCTTGAAATTAGCTCAGCTAAAGACTGAAAATAAGGATGATCTGCTTGAAGAGTGTTTAGTTAAAGCTGGTCTCTGGAATGAAGTTAAAGATCGTCTAAATGCGCACGGTGGCTCGCTTTCAGGTGGCCAGCAACAGCGCCTTTGTATCGCTCGCTCCCTTGCAGTCCGCCCACAAGTTCTTCTTATGGACGAACCATGTTCAGCACTTGACCCAGGTTCAACTCTTCGAATTGAAGAGACCATTGAAGAGCTTTCATCAAATATGACAATCGTGATCGTTACTCACAATATGCAACAAGCTGCTCGAGTGTCTGATTACACCGCCTTCTTCTTATCTGATGGCGGCCCTGGCCAGATGATCGAAGTTGCCCCAACAAATGAGATTTTCGCTCGTCCACGCGATAAGCGCACTGAAAACTACGTAACCGGTCGCTTCGGTTAATCTCGGTTTCTTTCTCGATTTAGTTCACTAGTTGTTCACCTTCGCATTACCTGCCGTTTTCGCAAATCCCTCTCGCAGTTAAGGCTGCATCAATAGTTTTCACCCAATGGTTTTAATTAATCCAACCAAAAACAAGGAGCACTAAATGATGAAAGCACGTTTTGTGAAGGCAGCAGTCGCTGTTCTATCACTTTCGTTCGTTCTAGCTACACCAGCCAACGCAGTTGATCTAATTGGATCAGGCGCATCTTTCCCAGCTGGATTAATTGAAGGTTGTAAGGCCGGATTCGCTGCCTCAACTACACACACATATCAGTACAGCTCAATTGGTTCAGGTGCAGGTCGCACAGATGCAATCAATGGCAAAGGTAACTTCTGGTTCTCAGATGGTATTTTCCCATCAGCAACTAAGCCAGCAACTATCAAGCACGCACCAATCGTTGCGGGTCCTATCGGAGTTCTATTTAATCTAAACGGTAACGCTGGAAAAACTCTTACTCTAAGCGCTGACACAATTGCCGGAATTTTCGCAGGCAAGATTACAAAGTGGAACGATCCAGCAATTGTTAAGGACGCAAATCGCACAGTTACAACAACAACTTATGTAACTAAGGATGGTGTAATTGTTAAGAACGCTGATGGCACAAACAAGGTTCTGGCAAAGCGCACATCAAAGATTTCATTCACACTTCCAGCTCGTACCATCAAGGTTGTTTATCGCCAAGATGGTTCAGGCACAACAACTAACTTCGTTAACTACCTAAAGGGTGCAACAACAGCTGACCTTGGTTGGACTGCAAGCGATACTTTCGTGACAGCATTCAAGGGAACAGGTTCAACAGTTGATGATGCTGGAAACCTAGGTCGTTTCACTGCTCGCAGCGGATCACTTGGAGTTGCAACACAAGTTGCATCAACAGTTGACTCAATCGGTTATGCAGAGCCAAGTTACGCACAAGGTTCAACTCGCGTAGCTAATGTTTATAACGCATCAGGTGCAGCTGTTAACCCAACTACTGCTGGTGCAGTAGGTGCTTTCTTAGGTTCAGCAAAGACTGGTTCACAAGAAGGTACATACGCATTCGACTACAAGACAACTGAAGCTGGCGCATACCCAATTTCAATCGTGTCATACCTACTGTTTGATACAGCATATGCATCAGCTTCAACAGCAGCAGCTGTTAAGTCTCTTGCTAACTACATCATGAGCCCAGCATGTGCTCTAACTGTTGGCGGTCCATTGGGCTTCGCAGTTATCACTGGCAAGGGTAAAGATGTTGCTGACAAGATGATCGCTCAAATCGGAAGCAAGTAATAAGTTAAAACACACCTCCTCTAGGGTGAACGAAGGGCCGGCACATTTGTGCCGGCCCTTCGTCTTTCCCAATTTTTTTGAAGATACTGCTTATGAACACTTTGCGCGCCTGGCAGGAATCGAACCTGCGACAACCCGCTTAGAAGGCGGGTGCTCTATCCGACTGAGCTACAGGCGCATTTAATCTCACTAATTACCTGTCAGAGTCTACCGAAGTTAAACGATAGGGTTTCGTCTTATGGCTGAGTTCATTTATACGATGAAAAAGGCGCGTAAAGCGCATGGCGAAAAGGTAATTCTCGACGACGTTACGTTGATGTTTTATCCCGGCGCCAAGATCGGTGTGGTTGGTCCGAACGGTGCTGGTAAGTCAACCGTCCTACAGATCATGGCCGGCCTGCAGCAGCCTTCTAACGGCGAGGCATACCTAACTCCTGGTTTTACCGTCGGCATCTTGCTACAAGAGCCAATTCTTGATGAAACTAAAAACGTTATCGATAACGTTAAAGAGGGCGTGGCCGAAACTGTTTCGATGCTTAAGCGATTCGATGAAATATCTGAAGAGATGGCAAATCCCGATGCTGATTATGACAAGTTATTAGCTGAGATGGGCGATCTGCAAGAAAAGCTTGATCATCGCAATGCCTGGGAACTTGATTCGCAATTGGAGCAAGCGATGGATGCCCTTCGTTGCCCACCGGCCGATGCCGATGTTTCAGTTCTATCTGGTGGTGAAAAGCGTCGTGTGGCACTTTGTAAGTTGTTATTGCAGGCACCTGACCTATTGCTGCTTGATGAGCCTACTAACCACTTAGATGCCGAGTCAGTGCTTTGGTTAGAACAACATTTAAATAAGTATCCCGGCGCAGTAGTAGCGATTACGCACGATAGGTATTTCCTCGACAATGTGGCGCAGTGGATTCTCGAACTCGACCGTGGTCGCGCGTATCCATATGAAGGTAACTACTCAACTTATTTGGAAACAAAAGCAACTCGTTTAAAAATCGAAGGCCAGAAAGATGCCAAGCGCGCAAAGCGTTTGACCGAAGAACTCGAATGGGTTCGCATGAATGCTAAGGGTCGCCAGACTAAGTCAAAGGCTCGTTTAGCTCGTTATGAAGAGATGGCAGCCGAGGCAGACAAGATGCGTAAGTTGGACTTTGAAGAAATTCAGATTCCACCTGGCCCGCGTCTAGGTAATGTGGTTATTGAAGTTAATAACTTATCAAAAGGTTTTGGCGATCGTTTACTAATTGATGATCTCTCATTTACTTTGCCGCGTAACGGCATTGTCGGAATCATCGGCCCTAACGGTGCTGGTAAGACCACGTTATTTAAGACTTTAATCGGCATGGAACAAGCTGATTCTGGTTCAGTGAAAATCGGCGAAACCGTAAAGATTTCCTACGTTGATCAGTCACGCGGTGGCATTGATCCTAAGAAATCACTCTGGGAAGTTGTTTCCGACGGTCTGGATTACATCAAGGTGGGCAATGTTGAAATGCCTTCTCGTGCTTACGTTTCAGCATTTGGTTTTAAAGGCCCAGATCAACAGAAGCCAGCAGGCGTGCTTTCTGGTGGTGAACGTAACCGTTTGAATTTAGCGCTAACTCTAAAAGCTGGCGGAAACTTACTGCTACTCGATGAGCCAACGAACGATTTAGATGTTGAAACACTTGGTTCACTGGAGAACGCACTACTTGAATTTCCTGGTTGCGCTGTGGTTATCTCGCACGATCGTTGGTTCCTAGACCGCGTGGCTACACATATCTTGGCTTATGAAGGTGAATCAAAGTGGTTCTGGTTTGAAGGAAACTTCGAGTCTTACGAAGAGAATAAGATTTCTCGACTAGGTTCTGAAGCATCTCGCCCTCATCGTGCGACTTATCGAAAGCTCACACGATAATGCGCCACTTAACTAAAGCTCATGTGCGCTGGGATGATCTAGATGGTTTTGGTCATGTTAACAATGCAAGTTACTTAACTTATATTCAAGAGGCTCGTGCTAATTTCACTTGGTATTCGCGTAAAGAAGCTGGGCTAGAACCAGTTTTTTCGGACATGGTCGTTGGTCGCGCTGAAGTTGATTTCATCGTGCCGATTTATGAAGGTGGCTTTGATTTAGATGTGGCAATTTGGGTGGCCAAGATTGGCAACTCATCGTTTGATTTAGTTTATGAATTATCTAGCCCACTTGGCTTACATGCTCGTGGTCGCACAGTGCAGGTTGCTGTCTCAATGGAAACCAAGAAATCACGCCCGCTATCACCAGAAGAACGTGACTTTTTAACGGGATACCTAGAGGCTTAAGCCATGCAATTAGCACCACGTACCGAGCGTCTTTGGTGGCGCGACGCTGTTACTTATCAAATTTATATTCGCTCATTCGCCGATAGCAATGGCGATGGAATTGGCGATATCAATGGAATTCGTTCGCGTCTGCCTTACTTAAAAGAACTTGGCATAGATGCAATTTGGATTACGCCTTGGTTTCCTTCTCCGCAGAAAGATCATGGTTACGACGTAGCCAATTACTTTGATATCGAACCTGATTACGGCACGTTGGCTGATGCCAAAGCGCTTATTGCTGAAGCGCATGCAATTGGAATTCGCATATTGCTCGACATTGTTCCCAACCACTGCAGCGATCAACACGAATGGTTTCAGGCCGCCCTTAAAGCAGCACCTGGCAGCAAAGAGCGCGAGCGCTTTCATTTCCTTGATGGCAAAGGTAAGAACGGTGAACTACCACCTAATAACTGGCCTTCAGTTTTTGGCGGGGTCGCTTGGCAACGAGTTATCGAAGCTGACAGCAAGCCAGGGCAGTGGTACTTACATTTATTTGCTACCGAACAACCAGATTTCAATTGGGAAAATGCCGAGGTTCGCGAACACTTCGAAAACATTTTAAAGTTCTGGCTTGATCTCGGAATTGATGGTTTCCGTATCGATGTTGCACACGCAATGATTAAAGCCGAAGGTTTGCCAGACATTGTTGAACCAGAACAAGGCAATGAGATGTTGTCGGCAACGCAGCATCCATTCTGGGATCAAGAAGGTGTGCACGACATTCACCGCTCTTGGCGCAAAATTCTTGATTCATACCCAGGTGATCGCATGGCAGTAGCTGAAGCATGGGTAAGTCCAGCCACTCGTATTGCGCGCTACCTGCGCCCTGATGAACTTGCGAATTCATTTAACTTCGATTTTCTGATTACTTTGTGGGATGCCCCTGAAATTAAGGGACGCATTGTTACTTCGATGGCAGCAATGGCTGAAGTTGGCGCGCCATCTTCTTGGGTGTTTAACAATCATGATTTAGTTCGATCAGTCGATCGTTTTGATCTAGGTTTATTAAACGTTGATAAATCAACGCTTCATCGCCAAGGTGATGCTAAGAAATTTAATTTAGAACGCGGTACTCGTCGCGCTCGTGCTGGTGCAATGTTGATGTTGGCGTTGCCTGGTGGCGCTTATGTTTATCAAGGCGAAGAGTTAGCACTTCCTGAAGTGCGCGATATTCCAGAAGATCGCTTAACTGACCCGCGTTGGGTGATGAGTGGAAAAGTTGATCGCGGTCGCGATGGTTGTCGTGTGCCATTGCCTTGGCATCATGAACCAACAGGTGCATTTGGATTTTCGGCAAATGAATCACTAAAGCCAGTTGAAGCTTGGTTACCGCAGAGCGAGTGGTGGGGCAAGTTCGCAGCTAGCCAACAAGATGGCAAAGCTGATTCCACACTGACTATGTATCGCAAAGCTCTGGCTATTCGTAAAGTCGAAGCTGGCTTAGGTGATGGACCTATGACTTGGCTCGAAGTTAACGATAAAGTAATTGCTTTTGCTCGCCCCGGTAATTTCGTTTGCTATGTGAACTTTGGCAAAGAGATTTCATTACCAGCAGGGGCTGAAGTATTACTTTCCAGCGGTCCGCTAACTGGCGATAAGTTGCCAACCGATACCGCAGTTTGGCTACGAGTTAATTGAGTTTCTACGAAGAAGTCGGTGGGCAAGCATTCTTTGCCGATTTAGTTTCGCAGTTCTATGCACACGTTGCAACCGATCCGATTCTGCGTCCGATGTATCCAGATTCGGATATGAAAGGCGCGGCAGAACGCCTGCAGAAGTTTCTAGAGCAATATTGGGGTGGGCCAACTACTTATTCCGAAGAACGCGGACACCCTCGCTTGCGAATGCGCCATGCTGGTTTTCATATTGATCGCGCAGCACATGGCGCTTGGATCAATGCGATGCGCAAGGCAGTCGACGGGGTTGAGATCAAACCAGAGCATAAAGAAACCTTGTGGGGTTATATCGAGATGGCAGCTGCCGGTTTAGTTAATCAAGCAGATTGACTTGAATTTCCAACTTTAAGAATCTCGCCATTACGCAAGTACCAAAGAGTGCCATTGCTATCGCGCACAGTTGTAATACGTAACCCAACTTTTTCGACCACACCTTTAATTTCTAGAACTTCAACGGTGTCACCAACTCCGTATTGATCTTCAACTAACATAAAAATTCCAGAGAGCACATCGCGCACAATTGTTTGCGCGCCAAGACCCAAGGCCACACCAATAACTCCGGCTGAGGCAATAAATGGGCCTAAGTTAAATCCAAATTCGCCCAGCACTGTGGCAAAAGCAATTAGCCAGATAACTGAGTTCAAAGTGCTGCTTAGGACTGTGCCAGTTGTCTTAGCCCGCTCTTTTTGACGAGCGCCCACACCTCTTAAGCCAGGACGCAGATCAGCTGTTGCCAGCCGGTTCATGGCGCGGGTAATGGCACGCTTGCCAAAGAATTGGGTTGCTATTGCAACGATTAAGACCAGCAGTATGCGAAGTGGGGCGCCACTAAACCAGTCGATAGCTTCTTGTGCGGTGATGTTCATAGTAATGCCGACTCTAACGAATTCTTAACCTAAAAGGCGCTAGAAATCCGCTCTTTCGCAGACCTTTTGAGGCAAGATATGGCAATCGGCGCGAGCCACGCGCTTCGATCAGGGAGCGATCATGTCGCGAACACTTATTCTGAACGCCACCTACGAACCGTTAGGTGTTGTGTCAGATCGTCGCGCGCTCATTTTAGTATTGAATCAACGAGCAACGATGGTCGAAGATTCTGGCGTTGTTCTACATTACGCAACTGGCCAAGTCTCACTGCCGTCGGTAATTAGATTAAATAAATTTGTGCGAATTCCATATCGTCACGCCGTTCCGCTTTCCCGCCGCGCAATTTTTGCCCGCGATGGTGGTCGTTGTGTTTATTGTGGAAATGCCGCAACCTCAATTGATCATGTGATTCCTCGCTCTCGTGGCGGCGGACACAATTGGGAAAATGTGGTTGCCGCTTGTCATCGTTGCAATCATGCAAAGGCTGACAAGCCACTTAAAGAATTAGGTTGGCGACTTAGATCACTTCCGCGCGAACCGGTCGGTGCAGCTTGGCGAATTCTGGGCACGGGCAGAACCGAAAATCGTTGGCTGCCATATTTAGAACCATTTGGTGCGTCAGCAGCAACCGCTTAAGTCAATTACACTTACACCCATGATGATTCAACTTATTCAAGCTGTTTCCAATTTACGTATGGCGCCAGAAGATGGCTCTATGCCCGGTGAATCACTTAGCGCAGCACAGACCGCTCTATATTTCGTAGGCGCTCCACTTGGGTTATTTCTTTTGATTTCAGTAGTTGTATATGCATTTACTGGTGAGCGCAAAGAAAAGACCGAGTCAAAAGACTCGGTCTTAACTCATATCGAATAGATATTACTTATCGGCAGCTCGTGCTTTCAGCGAGCGAGTCATTGAATCGCGACCTTCAGCAACCGTGCGTCGCATCGCGTGTGACGCATCCTTGCCAGTAACTGCTAACCAGTGCTCGGACTTCTTTACGGTTTCTTCGCTTATTACCCAGGCTGGGAACAACATAGTTGCAGTAGTTTCAGCGATTTCAAAGCCCTTGGTCTCCCAAACTTCAAGGATTGACTTGAAGTATTGATCAACGAACGGCACCAATAGTTCGCGATGAATTGCCAAGTTAAAGCCACGACAGGTGTAGGCGTGGATTGTGTTCGACAAGTTATCGGTGGTAATTGCTTTAAAGGCAGCTGCCTTAGCTTCAGCACTTGGAAGAGCAGCATGAGCAAGGGCTGCGTACTGCTTTCCGTGTGCGGTCAGATCTTTTGCGGCCTCAGCTGCGATATCGGTTGCGTTAAAGATTCCGCGCTTTACGCCACAGATAAATACGAACCAACGCAAATCAGCATCAACAGTTAGACCATTGATTGAGCCATTAAGAATTGCCTTGATCTTTTCGAATTGTGCTGGGGTGTATGCAAAGTCAGCAAATGACTTGGCATATTGCAGTTGATGATCGCTGCCGGCAGCAGCGTTATCTAGGAACTTCTCAAAAGCGTTAGCTGCTTGTTCGCGCAATTTCTCACGATTAGCATCTGATGCGTATGACCAAATTGCTGTGTCAATCTGCATAACAGTAATAGATACAGTTGCAATATCTGTCTCACCTGCAAGTGCGTTTAGCGCGATAGTTACATAATCACTTGCTGCTAGCTCGCCATCGCGAGTTGAATCCCAAAGCGAAGCCCAGATTAATCCGCGGGAAAGTGAATCATCGAGCTTGCCAAGGTGAGATTTCATAGTTGCAATTGAGCGATCATCAAAGCGCAACTTGGCATATGACTGATCGCCATCGTTGATTAGAACTAAGTCGGCAGTTTTCTCGCCAGCTAGTTCGGTAACTTCAGTTAGTGCGCCAACAACATCTAGTTCAACGTTCTTACGACGCGAGAGCTTGTCGTTAGTGATGTCATAAAGACCAACTTTTAGGCGGTGTGGGCGAAGTTCAGTTGAGCCAACCGGCATGGTTGGTGCGATCTGCTTAACTTTGATCGACTTATAGGTATCGCCTTCGATCTCAAGTACTGGGCTTAGCGTGTTAACGCCAGCAGTACGCAACCAAGTGCGAACCCATTCAGTTAGATCGCGACCACTTGTTGCTTCAAGCTGCACGATTAGATCGCTAAGAGTCGTGTTCTGGTAGGCATGCTTAGCAAAGTACTTTCGAAGGGCGGCAATAAAGTTATCGCGACCAACGTGAGCTACTAGTTGCTGCAAGACTGATGCGCCCTTGGCATATGAAATACCGTCAAAGTTTGTGCGAACTGCATCGAGATCTTCCATTGCAACTGCAATTGGGTGAGTAGATGAGAGTTGATCTTGGCGGTAAGCCCAGTTCTTGCGGCCCGAGTTAAATTCAGTCCAAGCATGAGTCCACTTAGTTGATTCACTAACGGCCATATATGAAGCCCACTCAGCGAATGATTCGTTAAGCCATAGATCTTCCCACCACGCCATGGTGACTAGATCACCGAACCACATATGTGCCATCTCGTGATGGATGGTCGAAGCGCGGCTTAAGTAATTGCGCTCAGTTACCTTGCTTCGGAAAATTAATACATCTTCGTGGAAAGTTACGCAACCAACGTTTTCCATGGCGCCCCAGTTGTATTCAGCAACTGCGATTTGGTCGTACTTACCGAATGGATATGCCAGGCCGAAAGTCTTTTCGAAGTAAGCAAAACCTTGCTTAGTAACTTCGAAGATATTTTCAGCATCAACATGCTTAAAGAAAGATTTACGAGCATAGATGCCAAGTGGAATTGTCTTCTCACCTTTATATTCATCATGCACGCTCTGGTAGGCACCAGCGACAATTGCAGTTACATAAGTTGCAATAACTTGGGACTCAGCGAATTGAATGTGCTTCTTATTGCCATCTAGATCTTTAGTAGCTTCAACTCCATAGTTAGAAATAACCTCCCAATGCTTTGGGACAATGGTGCTAATTTTGAAAGTAGCTTTTTGGTCTGGTTGATCAAAGCAGGCATACATACGACGCGCATCGCCAGTTTCAAACTGGGTATATAGGTAAACCTCATCATCGGCTGGGTCAACGAAACGGTGCAGACCTTCGCCGGAGTTTGAATAAACGCCATCGTGCTCGATCTCAAGAACGTTATCGGCAACAATCGCTGGCAAGAAAACAGTCTCGCCATCGAATTTCGGATCAAACTCAACGCCATTTAGTTTGGCGGAGTAAACCTTGGAGCCAACGCAGTCAATAAAAGTTGTCGCACCAGGCTTCAGTCCTGCGAACTTAACTGTGGTCTTTACGCGAAAATTCTCAGCCCCAGTAGTTAGGTCTAAGTCGATCACATAACTTGCGACCTTGAGTATCGCTGAACGTTCAGCTGCTTCAATTTGGGTGATATTCGTACCTGGCACGAGGACTCCTTGTTAAATAGCCAAAGCTGATACCTCGGCTCCCGATTGGGGTTCGCAATCTAAGCATGAAAGAGTGCTCTAGTGGAAAGCAGAGCGGTCAGGTCATACAAATTACGCGGGCGTCGGATTACCGAAGGCCAGCAAGAGGCTTGGGATCGCCTATGGCCAATTTTCGGCATCGAATATTCGGATCAAAAAATAAACCTGACTGAGTTATTTCCAGATTCAAAGCGAATCATTATGGAAATTGGTTTTGGCATGGGTGAGGCGACTGCGCAGATTGCGGCTGCAGATCCCACAACAGGTTATTTAGCAGTTGAGGTTCACCGCCCGGGCATCGGCAAATTACTTCTGCGCATTGAAGAGAATGCGCTTAAGAATCTTCGCACTATTGAAGGCGATGCCTTCGAAGTTTTCGAGCAGATGATTGTTGATTCATCCCTTGATGGCGTGCATTTATTCTTTCCTGACCCATGGCCAAAAGCGCGACATTTCAAACGTCGAATTGTTAATCAAGAATTTATTGCAGCAGTGGCTACAAAATTAAAGCCCAGTGCGTTTTTTCACATTGCAACTGATTGGCAGCCATATGCAGAGTGGATTGCTGAAGAATTTACCAAACAAACTTTCTTTACTGGGGGAGAAGTTGAGCGCCCAGATTGGCGACCATTAACTCGCTTTGAAGATCAGGGAATTAATAAAGAACACCCAGTTGCTGACTTTAGATTTATAAAGAAGTAATTACTTTATTTCGCCAGTTGTTTCAAAGTTGCTCATCTGATTGATGCGACGAATATGTCGCTCATCGCCACTAAATGGCGTGGCCAAGAAAGCATCGATAAATGATTGGCATTCTTCGATTGAATGCAGGCGACCACCAACTGAAATCACATTTGCATTGTTATGTTCGCGAGCAAGTTTGGCAGTTTCTAAACTCCACACCAAAGCTGCGCGAACCCCGTTAACTTTATTCGCCGCCATTTGCTCACCATTGCCAGAACCACCAATAACAATGCCAAAAGAGCCTGGTTCAGCAGCAGTTGCTTGCGCAGCTGGAATACAAAAGACGGGGTAGTCATCAAGTGCGTCATATTCAAAGGGGCCGTGATCTTTAACTTCGTGGCCTTTGCCCTTTAAGTAATTAGATAAAGCATTCTTTAACTCAAGGCCCGCATGATCACTACCGATATGAATACGCATGTGCGAATCTAATCATGAGAAAACCCGCCACCAATGTTCTTGGTGACGGGTTTTCAGCCCTACGGAAGGAGGAGTGAGCTTTAAATATTCCTACTTAACTTATTAAGCCTTGTAAGAAGATGTGTTGCCTGATGTAGTTCCGGCTGGAGGAGGAGTCATTCCACCCTTAGGCGCATGTCCACCCTTAGCTCCATGTCCATCCTTGCCGCCTTTATGACCTTTGTGGTCGTCCATTCCTGGACCACCCTTAGGACCACGAACTGAATCAACTTCAGCAGTTACATGTGCAACAAGCCCAGCCTTCATAGTTGTGGCTTGCGCAGCAGTTAACTTGCCAGCTGTTACAGCAGCGTCAATGTGCTTTGTTTTGTCAGCAACAATTACGTCAATAAGAGCTGCCTTTTTTGTGCCAGCAATTGCGCCGAGTGTTTCACCCGCTGCTAAACGAGTTTTGATTACAGCTACATCAACACCGATTGTTTTTGCAACAAGTGCTTCAAAGGCTGCGCGTTCTGCTTCATGAGCTGCTTTATCAGCAACACGTTGCGCATCACTTGCTGCACGTTCTGCAGTTGATTTTGCGCCATTGCCATGAGCTGAAGCTGTCCCGGCTACACCTACTGAAAGTGCAACTGCAGTAACTATTGCTACTACGATCTTTTTCTTTAAAACCATTTTCATGGTCCTTTCGATTTGTTACTTTCTATTTGCCAATAACCCCACGTCATCGACTACCCGTAATTAACTACCTAAGAATGAAAAATTTACCCCCTTTCCCTGTGAAACGGGTTAGAGTTTTTAAGCGCATGCCTAGGGTAATGATCTCGACAATTAGGACATTTAGCAGGGTTTTCGTTATATCTGAAGGGCTTTGTCAGTTTCAAACTGGGATTACCCAACCTGACAGGAGTCCCCGTCAATGGATATCAAAGGAAAGTCGATACTCGTAAAAATCATTTCGGTCGCACTAATTGTCTGTATTCCAATGGCAAGTGCTGATGCAACAACTAAGCCAAAAGCTGCTGGCAGAACAGCAGCATCGATCCCAAACACAATATTAAGTGGGTTTGGCGCACCTTCAAATGCAATTGGTATTGATGGTGATTTTTATATCGACACAAAAAACTCAAATATTTATGGACCAAAGATGAAGAATAAATGGCCAGCAGCAGTGAGTCTAAAAGGTTCAAACGGTTCCGCTGGCACCGACGGGAAGAGCGGCAGTGATGGAAAAACAATTACAAATGCATCAACTGTTGCTGGACCAAGTGGTGCACAAGGTTTCCAAGGGTTGCAAGGAATACCAGGAGATATTGGACCAAGAGGTGAACAAGGTTTGCGCGGTGAAGTTGGCGCAACAGGCGAGCAAGGAATTGCTGGACCAGCTGGCGCACAAGGTTCAATTGGTTTAACAGGTGCAATCGGAATTCAAGGTCCAGCCGGCTTTGGTTCGCAGGGAGCACCCGGTGCAACAGGTGCAACTGGTGCGCAAGGCCCAAGCGGTGCAACAGGATCGCAAGGTCCATCAGGTAGTGGCGCAACTGGTGCGCAAGGTCCAGCGGGACCGACAGGTACTAGCGGTGCAAATGGAAATGTTGGTGCAACAGGTTCAACTGGACCACAAGGAGCAACAGGGCCAACTGGATTAACTGGTGCGCAAGGAACATCAGGTGCAGCTGGTAGTACTGGGGCAACTGGACTTTCTATTGGATTATTTGGAAATATTAGTTTCGCCAATAACTTACTTGGTG